>NZ_DAIPZB010000036.1:0-52267 GCF_036782435.1 Pinisolibacter sp.
CACATTAAACGCATCAAATCAACATGATGGTCCAACCGCGCACAGGTCTCATCACTTCGCCGCGGCGAGCGAGTGCAGCACCGCCTCGCTCGGCCAACAGTCGACCTCGAGCCCGGCGGCCTTCTGGTAGGCGCCGAGCGCCGAACGGGTCAGCATGCCCGCCTTGCCGTCGATCTTGTCGGCGTAGAAGCCGAGGCGGGCGAGATGGCGCTGCATCGCTTCGACCGAGGTGGTCTTCATCTGCGTCGACGCCGACCACGGCGTGGCGAAGGGCTCACCGTCGACCATACGGTCGGAGAGGTGGCCGACGAACAGCACGTAGAGGTCGGAGAAGTTGTATTCCTTGATCACGAAGTAGTTGGCGGTGGTCAGGAACGACGGCCCGTGGACGCCTTCCGGCTGGAGCAGCGAAGCGGGCTCGCGCCGTTCGGCCGCGGCGAGCGTTCGGCCTCGCACCGGCGCGAATCCGGCGTCGATCCAGGCCCCGATCGGCCGGCGGACGTCGGGTACGCCGAGGGTGCAGTCGGCGTTCTTCGGCGCACGGACCTCGTAGGCCCAGTGCACCCCCGGCTTCCATCCCTTGTCGGCGAGCTGCTTGGCGGCGGAGGCGAGCGCGTCCGGCACCGAATGCCAGATGTCGATCCGGCCGTCGCCGTCGAAATCGACGCCGTGCCCATAGACTTCGGACGGCAGGAACTGGGTGAGGCCGGTGGCGCCGGCCCAGGAGGCGCGGAAGTCCTTGCGGCTCACGGCGCCCTCGTCGAGGAGCTTCAGCGCCAGCACGAACTCCCGGCGGAACTGATCCTTGCGCCGCCCGACATAGGCCTGGGTGGCGACCACCCGCAGCGCGTCGTGCCGCTCGGGCGTGCGGCCGTAGTCGGTCTCGCGTCCCCAGATCGCCAACACCATCGACGCCGGCACGCCGAACCGCGCCTCGATCCGCTCGAGCGTGGCACGATGGTCCCGCATCAGCCGCCGCCCCTTGTCGGCGAGGCGGGCGATGGTCGCTTCCTTGACGTAGTCGGCCGGCACCCGCACGAATTCCGGCTGCGCCGGCGCCCCGGTCGCCGGCCGGCCCGGCAGGGCGAGATCCGGCAGCTTCAGATCGGGCTCGAGGCCGCGCGTCTCCCGCTCGAACGCGGCGCGCGACACGCCGGCGGCCGCGACCTCCGGCCACATCGACGCGACGAACCGCGCGAAGCCCGCGTCCGCTGCGCCGGCGGGCGCCGAAAACGTCGAGAGAGCGAGGAGCGCGACGGCGACGAGACTGCGGAAGGATGTCAAGGCGGCGCCCCCGATTCGAACGGTCGAAACGATGGGTCGACGCTAACACGCCCGATCGGACGCGAGAACGCGCCGGGGTGGGCATGACGAGGCGATACCGAATGCGAGACGGACTTCGGCCCGCTCGCCACCGGCCGACCGAACACGCCCCCATGGTTCCCCGCCCGCTGGCGGCGCGACGAACGGACGATGGCGGTGGCCCGGCTCGTCGAGGATGACGAAGTCGAGGCGACAGAGGCGGTCCGCCTTTCGCCCCGGCGGCCGGCACGGGTCTCGGCCGTCGACGCCGCCGAAGCACTGCCCACGCATGCCGGCACGGATGCAGGTTCGCGCGATGGCGATCGCCGGGTGCGACTCGCCCGCGCCGGTGTCGCCGATCGGCACGACGTTGCGAGCCTGGCCGATGAAGCCGCCGCCGGCGGGATCCCGACCAGCTTCTCGTCGATCGACGTGCCGTCGAAGGCGAAGTCGTCGATGTCCACGGCGGGTGCGCTCCGGCCACGCCCTTCCGGTTGCGGCCGGAGCGCGCCTGCTTCTCGGCTATTTCAACAGCATGGTGGGAGAGTGGCGGAGAGGGTCGGAGGACGAAGCCGGCTTGAAATCTGCTTTGTGAAATGAGGATGATCTGCAGCCCCGGTGACCGCACGCGTACCGATATCGTGTCGCGCGAGCCGCTCTTCGCGGACGCGCCTCACGGCCACCACGGAGCGGCGAGCGAACCGCAGCCGCCTCTCCGACGGCATGCGCCGTTGCTCCACGCCCGCGTCCGCCATCCCGATCTCCCCGCCGCCACGATACCCGTGCCGGAGGATCACGGAAGCCGCGCCACCGCGCCTCGGCCGCGGATCGCGGCCTCCATCGAGCCGCGGCCGCCGGAGGCGTGCCGCGGTAACCGGTCTTCGATCTCGTCACAGCACGCGCAGCTCGGTCATCATGCCGGTGGCCATGTGATAGAGGTGGTGGCAGTGGAGAAACCACTCGCCCGGCTTGTCGAGGTCGAGGGCGACCATGACGGGCGTGTGCGGCGGGACGATCACCGTGTCGCGCATCGGTCCGGCGAAGCGGCCGCCGCGGGTGCCGACCACCTGGAAGTGATGCCCGTGCAGATGCATCGGATGCATCATCGAGGTGGGGTTCATGAACATGATCTCGATGCGCTCGCCGACCCTGGCCTCCAGCGGCGTGTGTTCGCCGTGCACCGCACCGTTCAGCGTCCAGCGATAGCCGGGCTCCTCGCCGAGCATCAGATGGAACGAGCGGTCGGCCGGCCGATCGGCGATCGGCCGCGTCGCGGCGAGCCGGACGTCGAGCGACAGATCCGTGTGTGGCGCCGCCTGCGCCGCCTCGCTGGCGATCCGCTTCACCGTCGCCCCCGCCGTCGCCAGGACGATGCCGGTCAGCGCCCGCGCGGCCTCGACCTGCGCCAGGATGGGAAAGGCCCCACCCGACTTCGGCACGGTGACGACGAGATCGATGCGCTGGCCCTGCGCCAACGGGAAGCGCCGCCCCGGGAGGGGACGGCAGGGGGAGCCGTCGACGGCGACGCACTCCGCGCCGACTTCGCCGGTGTCGATGAAATAGGCGGTGGCCGTCGCACCGTTGATCAGGCGCAGCCGCACCCGTCCTCCGGCCTCGACCCGGACCACCTGCGGGTCGTCGAGAGTGCGATCGTTGGCGAGATGGGCGTCGTAGGCGACGTCGTTGGCGTGCGGCGCGCCTCCCATCATGCCCATCATCGCTCCGGGACCCGTGCCCCTCATCGCGCCCGGTCCCATCCCCATCATCCCGCCCGGGCCGGGGCCGTGCATCGCATGGTCCCCCCCGTTTCCCATCGGTCCCATCGGCATGCCGGGGGCCGGGCCGGCGCGTGGCGCGGGCGCGTCGTGGTGGGCGTGGTCGTCACCGCCCGCCGGTGCCGGAGCGGGCGCCGCACCATGGCCGGCATGCGCACCGTGGCCGCCGCCGCCGCCGAGCTCGGCGAGGATCTCCTCCGGTGCGCGGAAGGCGAAGTCGTGCAGCATGACGACGACGTCCTGCACGTCGCCGACGTCCTTCTCGATCGTCACCATCGGTGCGGCGAGGAGGCGCTGCTCGGTCATCTGGTGCGAGTGCATCCAGTGGGTGCCGGGGGTGAGCAGGAAGTCGTGCGCGTCGCGCCCGCCCACCGGCGTCGTACCGCCGCCGGGTCGCGAACGGTCCTGGTCGAAGGGCGCGAAGACCTGACCGTGCCAGTGCATGGTCAGCGGCGCCCCGGTGGCGTTGACCACCTCGCCGGCGAAGCGGTCGCCTTCGCGCGCGACGTGTCCCGGCTTGCCGTCCGGCCCCAGGAGCCCGAAGACGGTGGCCGCTCGTCCCTTCACCTCGAGCGTGCGTGACCCGACGGTGAGAAGCGGCGCGGCGGCGCGCGCTCCACCCGGCGCGAAGGCGCTGGCCAGGAGAGCGGAGGATCCCGCCAGGAAGCGGCGGCGATCGATCGAGAGGGACGGCGGGACGAGGATCATGGGGCACTCCGAGGAGCGGTCGAGGAAGGGATTGGGGAAAGAAGGGGGAGGGAGGACGAGATCAGCGCATCCAGCCGCGCGGGAAGTCGGCGAAGACCGACGCGCGCCCGGAAGCGTCGAAGGCGATCACCCGGAACGGTTCGGGTGCTTCGCCGGGGGTCTCCATACCGGGCGAGCCGATCGGCATGCCGGGCACGGCGAGGCCGCGGATCGCCGGGCGCTCGGCCAGGAGCTTCTCGATCACTTCGGCCGGGACGTGGCCCTCGACGAGATAGCCGTCGATCTCGGCGGTGTGGCACGAGGCGAGCGCCGCCGGCACGCCGAGCCGGCGCTTCACCGCGTCGATGTCGTCGGTGACCTCGATGCGCGCCTCGAAGCCCGAACGCCGCACATGAGCGACCCAGGCCTCGCAGCAACCGCAACTCGGATCGCGATGGACCCGCATCGCCGGCCGCGCCGCCTTCGGGGCGATCGCGAGAAGGGGGGTCGAGGCGACGGCGAAGCCGCCGAGAACGGTGAGGAAGCGACGTCTTGCGATCATGGCGTGAGCCTTTCGAGGAGACCGGCGCGCGGGCGCCGGCGGGGTCGTGCGTTCAGAATTTCGCCTGTGAGGTGGCGCCGTCCGGCCCGGTGATGCGGATGGCGCCCTTCACCCCCTTGGACACCTTCACCGGCGCGGTGCCGACGAAATGCGACGGCTCGGCCGGCTCGAGGGTGAAGCGTACCGGCTTGCCGTCGATGACGAGGATGGCGTCCGCCTTGAACCCCTTCGACGAGACGCCCGCGTCCTTCAGGTCGGAGAGATGGACGATCACCTTGTCGGTGCCGTCGACGACCAGTTCGGCGTGATGCGTTCCGCCGGCGTCGACCAGTGCGCCGCCGTGCGGGCCGACGCGCGGTTGATGGGCCGCCGCCGGAGCCGCGACGAGCGCGGCCGTGATGGCGAGTGTGGCGAAGGAGAGCGTGGAACGAATCATGGATGCCTCGGTCATGGGGTCAGTAGGCCTCGATCGGACGGGGGAAAGGGGCGGTCGCGTCGGTCGTCTCGGCCTGCGCGCGGGCCTCGGCGACGGCGCGCTCCAGCGCCCGCCGCCCGAACATGAGGACGAGCACCGGCGTCACCAGCGTGTCGAGCGCGGTCGCCGTGACGAGGCCGCCGAAGATGGTGACGGCGACCGGGTGGAGGATCTCCTTGCCCGGCGCATGGGCGTCGATCATCAGCGGTACCAGCGCGACACCGGCGGAGAGCGCCGTCATCAGCACCGGCGTCAGCCGTTCGAGCGAGCCGCGCGTCACCAGCGCCGGCCCGAAGGGCATCCCCTCGTGGATCGCCAGATTGAGGATGTGGCTGATCTTGAGGATGCCGTTGCGGGTGGCGATGCCGGTGAGCGTGACGAAGCCGATCATCGAGGCCACCGACAGCGGCTGTCCGGCGATCCACAGCGCCGCGACCGAACCGATCAGCGCCAGCGGCACGCTCGCCATGATGACGCCGACGAAGACCGCCGAGCGATAGCGGCTCCACAGGATGGCGACGACCAGCACCAGCGACACGATCGACAGGAGGCCGATCTTGCGCATGCTCTCCTCCTGCGCCCGGAAGGTGCCGTCGAGCCCGGTCGAGATGCCTTCCGGCAGGCGCGTCTCGGCGACGATCCGCCGGATGGCGCCGATCACTTCGCCCATGTTCGCGTCGCCGGAGGTGTTGGCGAAGACCACGACGCGGCGATGGCCGTTCTCGCGCAGGATCTGGTTCGGGCCGTCGGTCTCGACGACGTCGGCGATCCGGCGCAACGGGATCCAACCCTCGGGCGTCTCGATCAGCATGTCGCCGAGCGCTCGCGTCGTCCGCCTGTTGTCGTCGAGGCGCATCACCACGTCGAAGCGGCGATTGCCGTCGACGACGCGGGAGACCAGCCGGCCGTTGGAGAGCCGCTCGAGCTGGTCGGTGATCGCCGCCGGCTGGAGACCGTGCAGGGCGGCGCGGCGATAGTCGACGATCACCTCGAGCTGCGGGATGCGCACCTGCTTCTCGACCTGGAGGTCGACGACGCCCGGCACCGCCGAGATCTTCTCGCGGAATTCGGCGGCGACCGCCCGCATCGTGTCGAGATCCTCGCCGAAGATCTTCAGCGCGATCTGGGCGCGCACGCCGGAGAGCATGTGGTCGAGCCGATGCGAGATCGGCTGGCCGACGTTGGTGGCGACCGGCAGCACCGCGAGGCGGGCGCGGATGTCGGCGGCGATCTCGTCCTTCGAACGGCCGCCGGCATGGAGGTCGACCTCGACCTCGGAGGAGTGGACACCCTCGGCATGTTCGTCGAGTTCGGCGCGGCCGGTGCGGCGGCCGACCAGCTTCACCTCCGGCACCTCCATGATCAGCCGTTCGGCGACGAGCCCGACCCGATGGCTCTCGGTGAGCGAGATGCCGGGATCGAAGAGCAGGTTGATCGTCAGCGTGCCCTCGTTGAAGGGCGGCAGGAAGGTGCGCGGCAGCTGCACCGCGGCGGCGACCGCGAGGACGACCCCGAGCCCGGCGCCGGCCAGCGGCAGGGCCGGACGCTCGAAGACGAAGGCCAGCGCCCGGGCGTTCGCGCGCTTCAGGAGGCGCACCAGCGCGCCGTCGGCGTGGTCGAGCCGCTTCGCCCCCGGCAGCAGCCGATAGGCCATGACCGGCGTCAGGGTGATCGACACCAGCAGGCTCGCGGCGATCGACACCACATAGGCCTGACCGAGCGGCGCGAACAGCCGGCCCTCGATGCCGTCGAGGGCGAAGAGCGGCACGAACACCAGCACGATGATCATCGTGGCGTAGACGATGCCGGAGCGTACCTCGCGACTGGCGTCGACCACCACGTCGAAGACCGTGCGCGGATTGCCCGCCTCGCGGTTCTCACGCAGGCGGCGGAAGATGTTCTCGACGTCGACCACCGCGTCGTCGACCAGCTCGCCGACGGCGATGGCGAGGCCGCCGAGCGTCATGGTGTTGATGGTGAGCCCGGCGAGGTGGAAGACGATCGCCGTCACCAGGATCGACACCGGCACCGCGGTGAGCGAGATCGCCGTCGTCCGCACGTTGAGCAGGAAGGCGAAGAGCACGAAGGCGACGACGACCACCGCCTCCAGGAGCACCTTCTCGACGTTGCCGATCGACGCCTCGATGAAGTTCGCCTGTCGGAACAGCAGTTCCTTCGCGGTGATCCCGCCCGGCAGGGCCGGGGCGAGATCGGCGAGCGCCGCCTCGATGTCGCGGGTCAGCCGCACCGTGTCGACGCCCGGCTGCTTCTCCACCGAGACGATCACCGCCGAGCGGCCCATGAAACCGGCCTCGCCCCGCTTCAGCTTCGGCGCGTGATCGACGGTCGCGACCTGTTCCAGCGTCACCGGTCGGCCGTCGACGGTCGCGACGACGAGGCCGCCGAGATCGGCGAGGCTCTTCGACCGGCCGATGGCACGGATCAGGAACTCGCGGCTGTACTGGTCGGTGAAGCCGCCGCCGGTGTTGGTGCCGAACCGGGCGACCGCCTTCTCGATCTGGTCGAGGTTGACCCCGAGCGCCCGCATCGCCGCCGGATCGGGCGAGACGCGGAACTGCCGTACCTCGCCGCCGATCGGGATGACCTGGGCGACGCCGGGGATGGTGAGGAGCCGCGGCCTGAGGACGAAATCGGCGGTCTCGCGCAGCTCCATCGGCGAGACCGCGTCGGTGCCGGTGACGGCGATCAGCACGATCTGGCCCATGATCGAGGCGACCGGCCCCATCTGCGGCACGACGCCGGTCGGCAACTGCGCCTGGACGAGCGTCAGTTTCTCGGCGACCTGTTGGCGGTTGCGGAAGATCTCGGTCGCCCAGTCGAATTCGACATAGACGATCGAGAGACCGACACCCGACACCGAGCGGACGCGGGAGACACCCGGCAGACCGTTCATCTGCGTTTCGATCGGCCAGGTGACGAGCTGTTCGACCTCGGGCGGCGCCAGTCCCTCGGCCTCGGTCATGATGGTGACGGTCGGCCGGTTCAAGTCGGGGAAGACGTCGACCGGCAGCCGAGTGGCGGTCAGTGCCCCCCACAGGACGAGCGCCGCGGCGATCGCCACCACGAAGATCCGGTTCTTCAGCGACTGCGAGACGAGGAACTGGAACATGCCGTCTCACCGGATCTGGTTGAGGAGTTCGGCGCCGCCGGTGACGATCCGCCGGCCGGCCTCGACCCCGGCGACGATCAACACCCGCTCGCCGTCGAGCGGCTCGACCCGCACCTCGCGCGGCACGAAACGCTCCGGATTGGTGTGTTCCCACACCAGCGAGCGCCCGTTGGAGCCGCGCAGCACGGCGGCGCGCGGCACGGCGATGCCGCCGCGCATCTCGGCGAGCGTCGCCGCCACGGTGAGAAGCTGGCCGGCGCGCAGCCCCTTGGCCTCGCCGGTGACCGAGAAGTGTACCGGCACCGCCTGGGCGCGGTCGGAGAGGCCGCTGCCGACGAAGGTGAGGGGAAAGCTCTCGCCGCCCGCCGGCCGACCGGTGGCATGGGGCGCGAAGGCGTGCGCCTCGTAGGCCAGCGCTTCGACCCAGAAGCGGCGCGGGTCGACGATGCGGAAGACGACGGTGTTCGGCTCGGCGATCTGCCCGGCGGTGGCGGCGACCGCCGCGACGACGCCCGAGACCGGCGCGACCAGAGCTTCCGCCGCGCGCTGGCGCTTTTCGAGATTGGTGCGCCGCGCCTCGAGGCCGGCGAGTTCGAGTTCCGTGTCCTCGATCTGGGCGCGGGTGATCGAGGTGGTGATCTGGCGATAGCGCTCCAGCCGGCGCGTCAGCAGGGCGATCTGTTGATCGAGTTCGCGTCCCTGCTGGTGTTGATTGGTGACGTCGGCCGCCGCCACCGCCGGCTCGACGAAGGCGAGCACGTCACCCGTCTTCACCGGGGTACCGAGCCGCGGGAAGCCGCCCGGCGGCGGCCGCAACCGGCCGGCGAGCGACGACTGCACGACGCCCGACCCGTCGGGATCGGGAATGACGCGGCCGGGCAATTCCACCGTCGTCGGATGTTCGGCGATCTCGGTGAAGAGGGTGCGCAAGCCGAGAATGCGCTGGCTCGTCTTCGGCACGAAGAGCGAGCCGTCGGGAAAGCGCTGCGCCAGGTCGCGCGCCGTCTCGGCCGCCCGTGTCGGGGTTTGCGTCGCGACCGCGACGACCAGGACGCCGGCGAGAGCCGCGGCGGCGGCGCTGCGTCGCCGAAAAGAGGCGGCGATCAGAAGACCGGCGGCGAACCCCGCCAGCGCCCACCCCCATCCGCCGACACCGTCGGCGAGCGTCGCCACCCCACCCTCGCTCGCCCGCGCCGGCGACACCACCGATCTGGCGAGGGGCTTCGCTTCCGCCGCCGCCGGCAGGGTCAACGTCGTGGTCAACACGTCGACGACGTCGCCGGCCTCGACCGTCACGGCGAGATCGATGGTCCGGCCCGGCTCCGCCCAGGGCGCGGGAAGACGATAGACGCCGCCCTCCGCCGTCGCCTTCACCACGCCCGCCGGTCCGTCGACTTCGACGGTCGCGTCGGTCACCGGCTCGTTGTCGCGAAAGCGATCGATCAGGATCTCCAGCCCCCCGCCGCGCGCCACCACGACCATTTCGAGATCGGCCGAGGAGGCGTCGGCGCGCGGCGCCACCGTGGTCGACACCGGCGGTGGCGGCGCACCGTGGTCGTGGCCGTCGTGGGCTCGGGCCGCCGGGGCGACGAGAAGGGCGAAGGCGAGCGAGGCGATGCGGAAGCTGCGGCGCATGTCGGTTCCGGTCGATGATGATCGGTCACCGTGACCCTGCCGCAAGCCGCCCGTCGCAGGATTTCAGTTCTGTAACAAATTATTTCAGGGGGTCGGCGGATCGACACGCCGCGCCGGCAGGCGAACCCGCACGAGGAGTCCGGTCGGCTCGTTGTCGGCGAGTTCCAGGACCCCGCCGTGGCTCTCGACGATGCGCCGGGCGATGGGGAGGCCGAGGCCCCAACCGCCGGTGTCGCGATTGCGCGACGGCTCCAGGCGGACGAAGGGATCGAGGACGCGGACGCGCTCGTCTTCCGGGACGCCCGGCCCCTCGTCGGCGATGGTCACCATCACCCCGTCCGCCTCCATCGTGACCCGGATCTCGGCCCGGCCGCCGTATTTGACGGCGTTGTCGATGAGATTGGCGAAGGCGCGTTTCAGCCCCAGCCGCCGCCCCTCGATCACCGCGCTGCGGGGGCCGTCGAGCGATACCTCGTGGCCGGCGTCGGTCTGGTCGTCGACGAGCGTCGCGAGGATCGCCGCGACGTCGACCGGCTTCACCAGTTCGTCGTCGCGGTCACCGGCGAGATAGGCGAGCGTCTGGTCGATCATCCGCTCCATCTCGTCGAGATCACCGGAGATGGCGGTCCGCGTCGCCGCGCTCTCGACCTCCCCGAGGCGCAGCCTCAGCCGGGTGATCGGGGTGCGCAGGTCGTGGCTGACGGCGGCCAGCGCGTGGGTGCGATCGTCGATCATCCGCTTGATTCGCCGCTGCATCTCGTTGAACGCGACGGCGAGGCTGCGGATTTCGGTCGGTCCGTCCTCGGCCACCATGACCGTCTCGCCGCCACGGTAGATGCGCCGCGCCGCGTCGACGAAGCCGAGGAGCGGCCGTGTCAGCCAGCGCACCATGAAGATCGACAGGACGATCGCACCGAGCGCCATCAGCGATGTCGACAGGAGGGTGCCGTGGCCGTCCTCGGGACGCGAGGTCTGGGCGACGAGCGAGAAATTGATCCAGGTTCGATCGGGCAGGCCGAGCGAGACGACGGCGAGATGCGGGTCGTCGTGATGGGCGCGGTTCGCCCCGATGACGACGTCGCCGGGCTCCAGGTCGTCGCCGAGCGCCCGCAGCTTCTCGGCCAGGCCGGCGAGATCGGCGCTGCCCGGGCCGCCCGCCACGGCGTGTTCGGCGCGGCTCCAATGGGCGTCGATCGCCCCGCCGGAGAGATCGTGGGCCACCGCCTCGCGCTCCGCCGGCTCGACCCGCATCACCGCCCGGCGGATGGTCAGCAGCCGGTCGGCGAGGCGCATCTCGTCAGCCGTCGTCGTCTCCCGGTCGAGGGCTTGGCGATAGGTCCACAGACTGAGGAGATGCACCGCGCCGATGCCGAGGAACAGCACCAGCATGGTGCGGGCGGCGAGACTCGAGCCGTAGGCGCGCATGGCCTCTCCCCTCACGATCGCTCGACATCGGGGGCGAAGAGATACCCCGCACCGCGCACCGTCTTGATCACCTCACCGGCGCTGTCGAGCTTGCGTCGCAGCCGACTCACCTGGACGTCGATCGCCCGGTCGAAGGGTTCGGCGATGCGGTTGCGGGTGGCGTCGAGCAACTGCTCTCGGCTCAGTACTCGTTGAGGCGTTTCGAGGAAGGTGAGGAGCAGGTCGTATTCGCCGGTCGACAGATCGATGACGACGCCGCGTGGATCCGTGAGCTCGCGTCGCGCCGTGTCGAGGCGCCAACCGGCGAAGCGGATCTCTCGCCCGCTGTTCATCCCCCCGCCGGGGCTCGGCCGCGCTCGCCGCAACACGGCGCGGATGCGGGCGAGGAGTTCGCGCGGATGAAAGGGCTTGGCGAGATAGTCGTCGGCGCCCATCTCGAGACCGACGATGCGATCGACGTCGTCGCCCTTGGCGGTGAGCATGATCACCGGCAGATCGGAGGTCGCACGCAGTTCGCGGCACAGCGTGAGCCCGTCGGTGCCGGGCAGCATGATGTCGAGCAGGACGAGATCGGGCTTGAGATGGGCGATCGCCTCGCGCATCTCCACGGCGGTTCCGACCGAAGTGACCCTGTGCCCGTCCTCCCTCAGCAGTTTCGAGACGAGGCGGCGGATCTCACCGTCGTCGTCGACCAGAAGGATGTCGCGACCGAGTGTCTCCGTCACTTCTCACATTGCCTCCGATCTCGGCCCCACCATCGTCGTGACCGATTTTTCGACCGGCGACAAGCGTCCGGACCGGCGACCGCTCCGGCCGTGGGCACGGAAAGCCGCCGCCGCCTTTGCGCAGATCCTCCCGCCCTTCGGTGGCGTGGCCTGTCGCCGGTTCCGTGGACACCGGCTCGAGCCGATTCGGCCATCCGTTCGAACTCGACCGGGCCGACGTGGCCGACCGGAAGCCGACGCCTCTCCTGATACATCCACAGGTACATTCGTCGGTACGTCGTCGATCCCGCGCATACCGGTTCCGCGGACGAGGTCGAACAGGGAAGGTGGAGGTTCGGCGAAAGGTTCGATGTGGCAGACTTCCGAGAAGGGAGCCGACCTCGCCGCCCGGGAGGTCCTCGTTCGGAACGGGAATCCGTCGCGAGCCGCTGTGAACTCGATCTTCCGTCCTACCGACATCACGATCCACTGCGATCGCCTCGAACGCATCGTTCGCTCCGCCGACGGCGGACGTCGGCCGGGGCGCGAGAGCGGGCTTCACCGTACCGACATGCTTCGCGGGTAGCGATTTCGGTTCGTTGGCCGGCTCACTTCTCTCCGGAGGTGGGTGGTCGGCCGATCCCGCAGTCGCGGCTTCGACCCGATACGTCCTTCAACGGAAGATGTTCATGAGCGACGTTCGTCATCCGGTCCGCCACGGGGCCGCCCTTTCGGGCGACCATTCCGAGGACATTCCCGGCCTCGTCTGGGCCTACGGCTTCGACGGGGACGGTATCGCGCGCGGACTGACCGGCACCGGCATCCGCGAAGCGCTCGGGGCGACCGAAGGATGGGTCTGGCTCCACTTCAATCTCGCCGACACGCGTGGCCGAGCGTGGATCGACGAGGCGGCACCGATTCCGGACTCGGCCAAGGAGCTGCTGCTCGAGGCCGACGATCATCTCTGCCTGATCGCCGAGGACGATTCGCTGATGGGCGTCTTCGCCGACTTCCGCCGCGAACTCGACCACGACACGCACGACATCGCCCGCCTGAAGTTCGCCCTGCATCGTCGGGTTCTGCTCACCGGACGACGCCAGGCGCTCCAGTCGGTCGACGAAGTGCGGCGGGCGCTGCGCTCGGGGCTCACCTTCGAGAGCGGCGAGGCGCTGCTCGAACAGCTCTTCGACACCTTCGCCGCTCAGGTGGCGACCATGACGCGCGAGTTGGCGCGCCGGCTCGAGGCCATCGAGGATCGGGTGGTCGACGATGCCGTCGACCCGGAAGACCTGCGCGTCGGGCCGATCCGGCGCACCGCGTTGCGCCTGTCCCGACAGGTCGGTGCGCTGCGCCTGCATTTCACCGCGCTGGTCGACAACCCCGAACGTGAGTTGCCGGAAGACGTCTTCGCCATGACCGAGCGAGTGGCGTTGCGGCTCACCTCGATCGGCCGTGACGTCGAAGCGATCCAGGAGCGGGCGCGGATCATCCAGGAAGAGGCGGCGGCCAAATCCGCGGCCCATATGAACCGCCAGCTCCAGGTGCTCTCGGCCCTGACGGCTCTGTTCCTGCCGGCGACCCTGGTCACCGGCCTCTTCGGCATGAACACGCACGGCCTGCCCTTCGGCGCCGACGAGACCGGATTCTGGTGGGCGACGGTGGTCGCCGCGCTCGGCTCCGGCGTCGTCTATCTGGTGCTCAAACGCATGGGAATCATGAAGTGATCCACAGGACCCGGCGCACCGTCGCACCCGCCGGCGCGAAGAGCGTCACAAAATCGTAGTCGGACCCGCTTAAGCGAAGAGCATCGAAAAAACACGGACCCCTCCGGCCACGGCCGGACGAACCGGGCGTGCGCGGCGCGCTCCGGAAGGAGATCCGCATGCTCACGATCGAACGCCTCACCCGCCGCTTCGGCGATTTCGTCGCGGTCGACGCCGTCGATCTCGAGATCCCCGCCGGGCAGATGGTCGGCGTCATCGGCCGCTCCGGCGCCGGCAAGTCGACACTGCTCCGGATGATCGACCGCCTGATCGAGCCGAGCGAGGGGCGCATCGTCTTCGAAGGCCGCGAGATCACCGCGCTGAAGGGCGCGGGTCTGCGCCACTGGCGGCGCGACTGCGCCATGGTGTTCCAGCAGTTCGCCCTGGTCGACCGCCTCGACGTGCTCACCAACGTGCTGATGGGCCGTCTCGACCATTCGCCGGACTGGCGCGCGCTCCTCAAGCTGTGGACCGCCGACGACAAGGCGATCGCGCTCTCCGCCCTCGAATTGTTCGACATCGCCACGCTCGCGGCCAACCGCGCCGGCAGCCTCTCCGGCGGTCAGCAACAGCGCGTCGCCATCGCCCGCGCCCTGGTGCAGGAGCCGCGGGTGCTGCTCGCCGACGAACCGATCGCCTCGCTCGATCCGCGCAACACCCGGGTGGTGATGGACTCGCTGCTCCGCGTGAACCGCGACTTCGGCATCACCGTGCTGACCAACCTCCATTCGATCGATCTCGCCAAGCGCTACTGCGACCGGTTGATCGGCATGAAGGCGGGCCGCGTCGTCTTCGACGGGACCCCGCGCGACCTCACCGACACGGTGGTTCGCGATCTCTACGGGCTCGAGGCGGGCGACGTCATCGAGCTCCCCAAGGCGGGCGATCCCACCCCGGACGAAATCCGGGCCTCGTGGGACGCCGCGCACGCCCGCGAACGGGTGTGACGCGTCCGCTGTCCATCGTCTTCACCTTTCCGGGCGGCGCGGCCGCACGGAACCCCTCGAGAGGAGCAATCCCCATGATCGATCGTCGTTCCGTGCTCGGCCTCGCCGCCGGTGCTCTCGCGCTCTCCGTCACCGGCGCCGTGGCGCAGGACTGGAAGGCCAAGTACCCCGAGCTGGTCTTCGCCGTCATCCCGTCGGAGAACGCCGCCGGCGTCACCGAGCGCTGGACCCCGTTCGTCGAGTACCTGTCCAAGGCCATCGGCACCAAGGTGACGCTGCGCGTCGCCCAGGATTACGCCGGCGTCATCGAAGGCCAGAAGGCCGGCAACATCCACATCGCCTACTACGGCCCGGCGTCCTATTCGCGCGCCACCATCGTCGGCGCCAAGATCGAGCCTTTCGCCATCGACGTGAACAAGGACGGCTCCAAGGGCTACTACTCCGTCTTCTACGTGAAGAAGGACAGCCCCTACCAGAAGATCGAGGACCTGAAGGGCAAGAACCTCGGCCTCGTCGACCCGAACTCGACCTCGGGCTTCAACATGCCGAAGTACGCGCTGTCCAAGATGGGCATCGAGCCGGAAGTCTTCTTCTCCAAGGTGGTCGCCACCGGTAGCCACGAGAACGCCGTCCTGGCGCTCTCTCAGGGCACCGTCGACGTCGCCGCCAACTGGTGGAACTCGGAAGACGACTCCAACCTGACCCGCATGGTCAACAAGAAGATGGTGCCGTCGAAGGACGACTTCCGCATCATCTTCAAGTCGCCGCTGATCATCAACTCGCCCTACGCCTATCTCTCCGATCTGCCGGCCGAGCTGAAGACCAGGATCGCCACCGCGTTCTACGCCGCCGCCAAGGATGCGCCGGAAGCTTTCAACAAGCTCTCCGACGGCAAGAACCGTCCGTGGGAAGCCATCGACGACAAGGCCTATGACGACACCCGCGCGCTCATCAAGTACGTCGACGAACTGCGCAAGAAGAAGAGCTGATCGCTCCCGTGCCCCGAGCCCGCCGACCGATGTCGGCGGGCTCCTCGCGTCGTTCGTTCCGCGCAACCGCGATCCCGGTGAGCCATGTCGTCGACCGTCACTCCTCTGCCGTCGGAGCGCCTGGCGCCGCTCACCCGCGCCTATGCCGAAGCCGCCTCGAGCCGCCGCCGACGGACGATGGTCGGTGCCGCGGTCGTCGCCGTCGCGGTGCTGGTCGCCGCGCTCCAGGCCGATGTCGAGCCGCTCAAGTTCTGGAACAATCTCGGCGCCTTCGGCGGCTATTTCGTCCGCCTCGCTCATTTCGACAGCGGCGACTACCTGGGCCGGGTGGTGCTCTCCCACCCCGGCGAATGGATGTGGGGTCTCGCCCGCTGGACGCGGCTCCTCGTCGATACGCTGCTCATCGCCTATGCAGGCACCCTCCTCGGCGCACTCGGCGGTTTCGTCGTCTCCTTCTATGCCGCCCGCAATCTGGCGCGAACCGGGTGGCTGCGCTGGTCGGCGGTGCGTTTCCTCGAATTCTGCCGCACCGTTCCCGAACTCGTCTTCGCGCTGATCTTCGTCTTCGCCTTCGGCCTCGGCGCGCTGCCGGGCGTGTTGGCGCTCGCCATCCACACCATGGGGGCGCTCGGCAAGCTCTTCACCGAAGTGGTGGAGAATGCGGACATGCGCCCGGTCGAAGGCGTCACCGCCTCGGGCGGGTCGTGGACGCAGACCATCCGCTTCGCGGTGCTGCCGCAGGTCCTGTCGAATTTCGTCAGCTACACGCTGCTGCGCTTCGAGATCAACGTGCGCGGCGCCTCGGTCATGGGCTTCGTCGGTGCCGGCGGCATCGGCGTCGACCTGATGGAGGCGATCCGCAAGTTCTACTACGCCGACGTCTCGGCGATGCTGGTGCTGCTGATCGCCACCGTCATGGTCATCGACTACGGCACCGAAGCCCTTCGCCACCGCCTGATCGGCCGGGAGGCTGCCCGATGACCGCGACCCCGACCTTCTCCGACGACGCCGGCGTGATGTCGGACACGCGTCGCATCCGCGCCGCCCTCGGTCCGGCGGCGCTCGCCAACCGTCGCGCGCTGGAGAAGAAATATCCCGATATCTTCGAGGGATCGCGGCGCAATCGGGTCTTGACCGTGGCGATCGTCGTCACTCTGACGGCGCTGCTCCTCTACGCCTTCGTCCGCCTCGAGTTTTCGTTGGCCAAGATCGGCGGCGGCATCGGCCAGTTGATCCACTTCGTGACACTGATGTTCCCGCCGTCGCCGGGCACTTGGCCGCGGTTCCACCTCTTCCTCGACGGTCTCGGCGAGACGCTGGCGATCGCCTTCCTCGGCACCCTCGCCGCGGCGATCCTCGCCTTTCCGATCGGTTTCCTGGCGGCGAAGAACGTCGTCCCCGCCCGCCTGTTCCAGCTCGGCACCCGCCGGTTCCTCGACACCGTGCGCGGTGTCGACACGCTGATCTGGGCGCTGATCTGGATCAACGTCGTCGGCCTCGGCCCCTTCGCCGGCGTGTTGGCGATCATGACCTCGGACTTCGGCGCCTTCGGCAAGCTGTTCTCCGAGGCGATCGAGGCGGTCGATCGCAAACCGATCGAGGGCGTGACGGCGAGCGGCGGCTCGAACCTCGCCCGCATCCGCTTCGGCATCCTGCCGCAGATCCTGCCGGTCATCGCCGGCCAAGTCCTCTACTACTTCGAGAGCAACACCCGCTCGGCGACGATCATCGGCATCGTCGGCGCGGGCGGCATCGGTCTCCATCTCTCCGAAGCGATCCGTACGCTCGAATGGCAGCAGGTTTCCTTCCTGGTGCTGATGATCCTCGTCGCCGTCGCCATCATCGACCAGATCTCGGCGCGGGTCCGCTTCGCGATCATCGGCGAGCGCCGGCTGGAGACGTGACGCGGAGTTCCTGTGCGCGATGGTTCGAGACGGCGCGCCGAGCGCGCCTCCTCACCATGAGGCGCCTCTGATCACGAGTGTCTCGAAAGCGCCTCATCCTGAGGAGGGCCGAAGGCCCGTCTCGAAGGATCTCGCACACCGTCTCCCGAGGGTCGACACGGGCTCCCTGGCCGGTGATGCGGGGGAGTGCATCACCCGACCGTCACCCGGACGCGGTCGCCGGCGAAACGGGCGCGGGCCCATTGGATCGGTCGCCCTTCGAGATCGGAGTTGACGCAGTCGATCTCGATCACCGGTCGGCCGATGGCGATCTCCAACCGTTCGGCATCGAGTGCGTCGGCGATCCGCGCGCCGATCCGGGTCTCGGCGCGGACGTAGTCGGCGACCCCCGCCGCCCGGAATGCGGCGGTGAAGGAGCCCGTCTCACGGTAGACCGCGGCCATGTCGGGGAAGCGTTCCGCCGGGAAGGCGGATACCGCCCAGGAGATCGGCACGCCGTCGGCGTGGCGGGTGGTCTCGAGCCGGATCACCGGCTCACCGGGTCGCAGGCGTAATGCCTCGGCGACGAGGGGCGACGCCGGCTCCGCCGTCTCGGCGAGGAGTAGGCCCGAGGGCTCGCGCGCCTGGGCGACGACGATGTCCGAGAACCGAGTTCGGGGCCCGATCGGATAGGTGAGGGGAGCTCGCTCGACGAAGGTTCCGCTGCCCTGTTGGGCCCGGACGAGGCCGCGATCGGCGAGATCGCGCAACGCCTGACGCACGGTGTGGCGGTTGACGCCGAAACGGAGCGCCAACTCGGCCTCGGTCGGCAACCGTGCCCCGCGTCCCCAGGTACCGTCAGCCATGCCGGCTTCGAGGATCTCGGACACCTGCCGCCAGACCGCGATGCCCTTGCCGCGTGCCAGCATGTCCGCTCTCCCACCTCTCGTCGCCGCGTCGCGCTCGTCCCCGCGGTCGTCCGCCGGAGCCGTCACAAAAGTATAATCGTCTAGAACTATATACAACTCATGAAGCGACGGATTCGTCGCTCCTCCAGCCCGTCGTCCTTCGCACCGTGGAGGGAACATGAACCCGATCGACACGACCGCCCGTTCCGCCACCACCGGCGTGGGCTCCGATCCGGCCGACCCGACGGTCTCGGCGCGCCGTGCCGTCATGGCGTTGGCGGCGAAGGCGACCGCCGGCGAACTCAGGCCCGTTCGCGATCTCGCGCCCTCCGGCGTCATCGATCTGCGTCTCGCCGAGACCGGCCTCGTCATGCTGCGCGGCCGGATCGGCGGGTCGGGAGCGCCGTTCAATCTCGGAGAGGCGACGGTCTCACGTGCGGCGGTGCGGTTGCCGTCGGGAGCGACGGGCTTCGGGCATGTGCTCGGCCGCGATCGGGCGAAGGCCCGCGACGCGGCGCTCCTCGATGCGTTGTGGATCGAGGGCACGAGCCGCGACCGGCTCGAGCGCGAGATCCTGACCCCGCTCGCCGCCCGTATCGCCCGTGACGAGACGCGGCGCGTCTCGGAGGTCGCGGCCACCCGCGTCGACTTCTTCACCCTGGTGCGCGGAGACGACTGATGGCCCCGACCGCAACGACCATCGCCCCGGGCTTCCGCGACCCGGTGTTCCAATCGCAGGCGACCTTCCGCGCCGTGCTCGACGCGCTGGCCGAGCCGGGCACCGAGCGCCCGGTCGAAGGCATCGCCACGGCCCCCGCGCCGCTCGCGCCCGTCGCCGCGGCGGTGATCGCCACCCTCGCCGATTTCGAGACGGCGGTGTGGCGCGACGAGACCCTGCGCCTGCCCGAGATCGAGGCGTGGCTCGCCTTCCACACCGGCGCGCCGGTGGCGCTCGATCCGGCCCGCGCCGCCTTCGCCCTGATCGGCGCGGACGACGCCCCGGATTTCACCGACTTCGCCCTCGGCAGCGACGTCGACCCCTCGACCTCGGCGACCCTCGTCCTCCGGGTCGCCGGCTTCGACAACGGCCGCCGCTATCGCCTCTCCGGTCCCGGCATCGATGGCGCCTGCGAGGTGACGATCGCCGGCGCCCCGACCGATCTCGCCGACCGGCTCGCCGCCAACCGCGCGCTCTTCCCCCGCGGTGTCGACCTGATCCTCTCCGGCTCGACCTCGGTCATGGGCCTGCCGCGCACCACCCGCATCGAGGAGATCCGCTGATGTACGTCTCGGTGAAGGGTGGCGAGAAGGCCATCCGAGCCGCCCATCGGCTGCTCGCCCACCGCCGTCGCGGCGATCGGGCGGTGCCGGAACTGGCGGCCGATCAGATCCGCGAACAACTCACCCTCGCCGTCGATCGGGTGATGAACGAAGGTTCCCTCCACGACCGCGATCTCGCGGCGCTGGCGATCAAGCAGGCGCGCGGCGACCTGATCGAGGCGGCCTTCCTGGTGCGCGCCTATCGCACGACGCTGCCGCGCTTCGGCTATTCGGTGCCGCTCGACACCGGTGCCATGGGCGTGGAGCGCCGCATCTCGGCCACCTACAAGGACCTGCCCGGTGGCCAGATCCTCGGTCCCACCTTCGACTACACCCACCGGCTCGTCGATTTCGCCCTGATGGGCGACAGCGATACGCCGCTTCCGGCGCGCGACACCACCGAGGCGACGGTGGCGATGCCGCGGGTCACCGACCTTCTCGACGGAGAGGGGCTGATCGAAGCCGAACCGGCGGGCGAAGCGGGCGTCGAACCCGGCGATCTCACCCGCGCGCCGCTGCGTGTGCCGGCCGACCGCGATCTGCGCCTGCAGCAACTCGCCCGCGGCGACGAGGGTTTCCTCCTGGCGCTCGGCTATTCGACCCAGCGCGGCTACGGCTCGACCCACCCTTTCGCCGGCGAGATCCGCATCGGCGAGGTCGAGGTCGAGTTCGAGGTGCCGGAGCTCGGCTTCGCCGTGCCGCTCGGGACGGTCACCGTCTCCGAATGCCAGATGATCAACCAGTTCGCCGGCTCGGCCGAGATCGAGCCGAGTTTCACCCGCGGCTACGGCCTCGCCTTCGGCCAGGTCGAGCGCAAGGTGATGGCCATGGCGCTGGTCGATCGGGCGTTGCGCACCGAGGACCTCGGCGGCGCGGTCGAGCATCCGGCGCAGGACCAGGAATTCGTTCTGTCGCATGCCGACAACGTCCAGGCGACCGGCTTCGTCGAGCATCTGAAGCTGCCGCACCACGTCGATTTCCAGGCCGAACTGGCGCTGGTTCGCCAGATGCGGCGCGAGCACGCCGCCGCCCGTGCCGCGCGCGAAGCCGACGCCGAATCCGTCTACGAGGAGGCCGCCGAATGACCGCACCGATCAAGCGGACCGAGGGCTATGCCTTCGCCTATCTCGACGAGCAGACCAAGCGGATGATCCGCCGCGCCATCCTCAAGGCGGTGGCGATCCCCGGCCATCAAGTGCCCTTCGCGGCCCGCGACATGCCGATGCCCTACGGCTGGGGCACCGGCGGCATCCAGGTGACGGCGGCGATCCTCGGCCCGGCCGACGTGCTCAAGGTCATCGACCAGGGCGCCGACGACACCACCAACGCGGTGTCGATCCGCGCCTTCTTCCAGAAGACCGCCGGCGTCGCCGTGACCACCCGGACGGGCGAGGCCAGCGTCATCCAGACCCGCCATCGCATCCCGGAGGAGCCGCTGAAGGCGGGGCAGACGCTGATCTATCAGGTGCCGATCCCCGAGCCCTTGCGCTTCCTCGAGCCGCGCGAGACCGAGACGCGGGTGATGCATGCGCTCGCCGACTACGGCCTGATGCACGTCAAGCTCTACGAGGACATCGCCACCCACGGCCACATCGCCAAGACCTACGCCTATCCGGTGAAGGTCGAGGGCCGTTACCTGATGGATCCCTCGCCGATCCCCAAGTTCGACAATCCGAAGATGCACATGAGCCCGGCGCTCCAGCTCTTCGGCGCCGGTCGCGAGAAACGCATCTACGCGTTGCCGCCCTTCACGCGCGTCGAGAGCCTCGACTTCGAGGATCACCCGTTCGAGCGGACGAAGTTCGAAGCGCCCTGCGCGCTGTGCGGGGCGACCGACGCCTATCTCGACGAGGTGGTGATCGACGATCGCGGCGGGCGGATGTTCGTCTGCTCCGACACCGACCACTGCGAGACCCGCCGCGCCGAGGGCCGTCGCGGCGCCCTCCTCGGCGACGCGCCGAAGGAGAACCGCCCGTGACCGCTCCCCTGCTCGAGGCGCGCGGCCTCACCAAGTGGTACGGCGACCGGCTCGGCTGTCGCGACGTTTCCTTCGACATCCGCGAGGGCGAGGTGCTGGCGATCGTCGGTGAGAGCGGGTCGGGCAAATCGACGCTGCTGTCGTTGCTCTCGGGCCAGCTCGCTCCCTCCGCCGGCACCGTCGCCTACCGCATGCGCGACGGCTCGATCCGCGATCTCGTCTCGCTCTCGGAAGCCGAGCGGCGTTTCCTCTTCCGCACCGATTGGGGCTTCGTCCATCAGGACGCGGCGAAGGGCCTGCGCATGGGCGTCTCGGCCGGCGGCAACGTCGGCGAGCGGCTGATGGCGGTCGGCGCGCGTCACTACGGCGACATCCGCGCCAAGGCCGAGGACTGGCTCGAACGGGTCGAGATCGACATCGCCCGCATCGACGAGAAGCCGACGGCCTATTCCGGCGGCATGCGCCAGCGCCTGCAGATCGCCCGCAACCTCGTCACCGCGCCGCGCCTCGTCTTCATGGACGAGCCGACCGGTGGTCTCGACGTCTCGGTGCAGGCGCGCCTGCTCGATCTCCTCAAGCGCCTCGTCGCCGACATGGGGCTGGCGGTGATCGTCGTCACCCACGACCTCGCCGTCGCCCGTCTCCTCTCCGACCGGATCATGGTGATGCGCCGCGGCCGGGTGATCGAGGCGGGGCTCACCGACCGCGTCCTCGACGACCCGCGCGAGGCCTACACCCAGCTCCTCGTCTCCTCGATCCTGCAACCGTGAGGTCCGCGATGTCGAAGATCGATCCGATCCTCCGGGTGGAGGACGTCGCCAAGCGCTTCGTCATGCATCTGCGCGGCGGACTGACCATCCCCGTGGTCGAGCGCGTCGCTTTCGAGGTCTTCGCCGGCGAGTGCGTCGTCCTCGGCGGGCCGTCGGGGGCGGGCAAGTCGTCGCTCCTCAAGATGGTCTGGGGCAACTACGGCGTCGATCGCGGCCGCATCGCCGTCGCGACGGACCGAGAAGTGGTCGACGTCGCTGCCGCCGAACCGCGCGACATCCTGGCGTTGCGCCGCTCGACCATGGGCTACGTCAGCCAGTTCCTGCGCGTCGTCCCCCGCGTCGCCACCCTCGACGTGGTGATGGAGCCGGCCTTGGCCCAGGGGCTCGACCGCGACACGGCGCAGGCGAAGGCCGAGGCCCTGCTCGACCGGCTCAACGTGCCGGAACGTCTATGGTCGCTCCCCCCCGCGACCTTCTCCGGCGGCGAGCAACAGCGGGTCAACATCGCCCGCGGCCTGATCGCCGACGTCCGCCTGCTCCTCCTCGACGAGCCGACCGCCTCGCTCGACGCCGCCAATCGCGCCGCCGTGGTCGAACTGATCGAGGCCAAGAAGGCGGCCGGCACTGCGCTCCTCGGCATCTTCCACGACACCGACGTGCGCGAGCGGGTGGCGACCCGGATCGTCGACGTCACCGGCTTCGCCGCCGGGAGGGCCGCCGCATGAACGCGCCGCTCGCCCCGCAGCCGAAGATCCCGGCCGAAGGCCTCGTCCACCCGACGGTGGCGATGCGCGAGACCATCCTCGGGCATCACGTCGAGCTCGGCGAAGGGGTCTACGCCGAATACGCGACGATCGGCGACTACAGCTACCTGATGCACGGCACCTCGATCGCCGACGCGGTGGTGGGGAAGTTCTGTGCGATCGCCGCGCAATGTCGGATCGGCCCGCCGAACCACCCGATGGAGCGGGCGACCCAGCACCGGCTCTCCTACACGCCGGAATATTATTGGCCCGCCGCGAAGCGTGACACCGCCTTCTTCGAACGCCGGCGCGGCGCGGTGACCCGCATCGGCAACGACGTGTGGATCGGTCACGGCGCCACGGTGCTCGCCGGCGTCACCGTCGGCGACGGCGCGGTGATCGCCGCCGGCGCCGTCGTCGCGAAAGACGTCGAACCCTGGACCATCGTCGGCGGCGTGCCGGCCAAGCCGATCCGCCGCCGCTTTCCGCAGGACATCGCCGACCGCTTGGTGAAGCTCGCCTGGTGGGACTGGTCACACGACCGTCTCGAGGCGGCGGTATCCGATTTCCGCGATCTCACGATCGACGCCTTCCTCGAAAGGTACGAGACGCCATGACCATCCTCGACGCCAAGCCCTCGCTCGCGATCCCGCCGGAACCGGTCGGTTCCCTCGTCGTCGCCTCGCGGTCGATCGTGCTCGCCGACCGCGTCGTCCCCGGCACGGTGGTGATCGAGAACGGCATCGTCGTCGGCATCGAAGAGGATCGGATCCTGCCGGCGTCCGAGGACTGGGGTGACGATCTCCTCGTCCCCGGTCTGGTCGAACTCCACACCGACCATCTCGAACCGCACTATTCGCCGCGGCCGAAGGTGTTCTGGGAACCGTTCTCGGCGGTCTTCGCCTATGACGCGCAGATCGCGGCGGCCGGCATCACCACCGTCTTCGACAGCCTGCGCGCCGGCTCGGACGGCGACAGCGTGTCGCTCGGCGCGCGGCTCTTCGCGCTGGGCGACGCCATCGAACGCGCCAAGACCACCGGCCTCCTGCGCGTCGACCACCACACTCACCTGCGCTGCGAGATCTGCTCCGACGACGTGCTCGAGCAGACCCGCGACTATCTCGCCCGTTTCGACGTCCGCCTGATGTCGCTGATGGACCATACCCCCGGCCAGCGCCAGTTCCGCGACGAGGAGAAGCTGCGCGACTACTACCGCGGCAAGAAGAAGGGGATGAACGAAGCCGAACTCGACGCCTTCTTCGCCGCCCGCAAGGCGCTGCACGACCGCAACGCGCTTCCCCATCGCCGTGCTCTCGTCGACATCGGCCACGATCGTGGCGTCGCGCTGGCCAGCCACGACGACACCACCGTCGACCACGTCGTCGAGTCCGCCGCCGATCGGGTCGCCGTCGCCGAGTTCCCGACCACGGTCGAGGCGGCGCGCGCGTCGCATGCCAACGGCCTCGCCGTGTTGATGGGGGCGCCCAACGTGGTGCGCGGCGGCTCGCATTCCGGCAACGTCTCGGCCCGCGAGCTGGCGCAAGCCGGTGTCCTCGACATCCTCTCCTCCGACTACGTGCCGGTGAGCCTGATCGAGGGCGCCTTCGGCATCGCCGACGTCGCGGCGATCGGCGGCTTGCCCGGCGCCATCCGCACCGTCACCAAGAACCCGGCGGAAGCGACCGGCATGACCGACCGCGGCGAGATCGCCACCGGTAAACGCGGCGACATCGTTCGTGTTCGGCTGGTCGACGGCCATCCGGTGGTGCGCGAGGTCTTCCGCCTCGGCCGGCGGGTGTCGTGATGGAGGCTCGGCTCGGCTCCTCCTTCGTCGACGGCGCGACCGTCACCACGACCGATGTCCTGCCGGGGCGTCTGGTGCTGGTCGTCGGCCCCTCGGGCGCCGGCAAGGACACCCTGATCGAAGCGGCGCGCCTCACGCTCGCCGGCGACGGACGCTACGTCTTCCCCCGCCGGGTGGTGACGCGGCCGGCGAGCGAAGCCGAGGACAACGTCGTCGCCGACGAAGCCGGGTTCCGCGCCGTGGTCGAGCGGGGCGGCTTCGCGCTGGTCTGGGAGGCGCACGGCCATCTCTATGGTATTCCCTCGACGGTCGAGGCCGATCTGGCCGTCGGCCGCACCGTGGTGATCAACGTGTCGCGCACCGTCGTCGGCGATGCGCGGCGTCGTTGGCCGGACGTCACGGTGGTCGAGGTGACGGCCCCCGCCGACGTTCTCGCCCGCCGCATCGCCGCCCGGGCTCGGCCGAGCGACGGGGCCGGGACGGAACGCCTCGCCCGCCGTTTCGAGCCGGGGAATCGGCCGAGCGCCGACACCACGATCGACAACGGCGGCGAACTCGACACAGCGATCTCCGCCTTCCTCGGCGTGATCGCGCTCGCCTGAGGAGCGACCATGTCGAAACCCCGCTACGGGATCTATCTGGCGCCGGCCCCCGAGACGCCGCTGTGGCGCGCCGCCTCGCGGGTGATCGGTCGCGATGCGGTGACCGGCGAGAGCCTCGCCTTTCCGACGGTGACGCCCTGCGACCGCGACGACTGGCGCGATCTGACCGCCGAGCCGCGCCGCTACGGGTTCCATGCGACGCTGAAGGCGCCGTTCGAACTCGCCGACGACGCCGACGAGATCCTGCTGACCGATGCGGCGCGCGGCTTCGCCGCCACACGCCGCGGCTTCTCGGTCGGGGATCTCTCGGTCCGCGCGATGAAGTCCTTCGTGGCGCTCACGCCCGATGCTTCGAACGCCGACCTCGAAGGGCTCGCCGCCGACTGCGTCGTCGCTTTCGAACCCTTTCGCGCGCCCTTGTCGGACGCGGAGCGCGCCCGCCGCGTCGCCGGCCTCGACGACCCGCGCCACGTCGCCGCTGTCGACCGCTGGGGCTACCCCTGGGTGTTCGAGAACTTCCGCTTCCACATGACGCTGACCGGGTCGCTTCCCGAGGACCGGCGCGGCGCCGTGCGCGACGGCCTCGCCGACTTCCTCGGCGATGTCGCCCGACCGCTCGCCGTCGACGCCATCGTCGTTTTCCGGCAGGACCATCGCGCCGCACCCTTCCGGGTGATGGAGCGCTTTCCCTTCGCCGCCTGACGCGCCTCCGGATGCCACCGATGAAGAAGCTCTCCGTCGACCCGACCATCGACCCGACCGCCATCGTCACCGACAGCCGGTTCGGCCGCTACACCGAGGTCGGCGCCCGCTCGCGCGTCACCGAGTCGACCTTCGGCGACTACTCCTACGTCGTCCAGGACGCCGAGATCATCTACACGACGCTCGGCAAGTTCTGCTCGATCGCGGCGCACACCCGCATCAATCCGGGCAATCACCCGATGGAGCGGATCACCCAGGCGCATTTCACCTATCGCGCCTCCGCCTATTTCGACGGCGAGGCCGACGACCACGACTTCTTCGACTGGCGGCGCGACCACGCGGTGACGATCGGCCACGACGTCTGGATCGGCCACGGCGCGATCGTTCTCGCCGGGCGGACGATCGGCACCGGGGCCGTGGTGGCCGGTGGCGCGGTGGTGACGAAGGACGTCGCCCCCTACACGATCGTCGCGGGGAACCCGGCGAAACCGATCCGCCGTCGGTTCTCGGAGGCGGTCGCCGGACGCATCGAACGACTGGCGTGGTGGGACTGGGACCACGAGACCCTGCGCGCCGCGCTGCCCGACTTCCGGGCACTCGCGGTCGAGGCGTTTCTCGCCGAATACGGCGGCTGAGGTTCGCCGGGGCGAGACCTGATGGCGGTCGTACGAAGTTCCGACCCTCTCGGGAGGCGGTTCTGTTTCGAAGGCCGGTGCTCCGACGTCCCCTCCCCCTTGTCGCGGAGGGAGAGGACCGGATGCGAGCGCCTTCGCGAAGTCCACGTCGATACGAGTCGGGATTTCGTCGGTTCGGCGTGATCCGCCCGGCCTGCCGCGCGGCTCACAACTGCCGAGCCAGATCCCATTCCGCGACGTCGCGGCTCGACGCCGCGCCCCGCCCCATGTGGCGGCCGACGAAGGACCAGTCCCAGTGGTCGTCGCCGGTGACCTCGTGCACCAGCCGGATCCGCGCCCAGCCGCCGCCGGGGAGATCGGCGACGAAATCGTCGTCCGCACCGAACGGCCATGTCCGGCGCCAGGAGATGTTCCGGCCGTCGCCGGTGGCGCGACGACCCTGCGACATCGAGTGAACGTCCGTTTTCTGGTCCATCTTTCAGGCCTCCGTACCCGAACCCGTCGGAGATTCATCCGCGAAGGGTGTCTTCTTCCGGTCGTTCACCCTCGTGCTTCTCGGCCGTCCGAGATCGCCGTCCGGCGATCGCCTCTGCGGGCGATGAGCCGCGGTCGCGCCTCATCCGGTAAATACCGTGTCGGCGCTCGCTTCGACCGGCAACTGCCCCTCTGGCCGAGCCGGATTCCATCTCGGGACCGCGACGCCCACACCCGAGCACGACACGGACCGGCGGTCCATGCGCCATGTCATTCACGAAGTTCGCCGGATCGTCACGAAGCCCCCTGCTCCGCACCCGGATAGTCGGCGTCGAGCACGAAGGGATAGGGTCCGTCGTGGCGCTCGACATAGGCCTGATGGGAGACCACCGCGCCGTCGACCAGGGCGTGGACGAGATAGGCGGCGGGTTCCATGACGAAGGCGGGCGGGCCGTATTGCGACAGATCGAGCACCACCTGATGAGCGACCGAGGGCGCGACCTGGAGGATCGTCCCGGCGAAGCGCGACTGGATCGGCCGATGGTGGTGGCCGGCGAGCATCCGCTCGACGTTGGGGTGTCGGGCGATGATCTCGGCGAGGCGTTCGGCTCCGTCCATCAAAGCGATGCGGTCCATGTGACCGATGCCGCAGGCGGCCGGCGGATGATGCATGGCGACGAGGGTCGGGACCTCGGGTCGCGCGGCCAGACGCGCTTCGAGGTCGTCGAGACGGGCGTCGCACAGCATGCCGAAGGAGGCGCCGGGGACGACCGTGTCGATGCCGATCACCCGCACGCCGGCGACGGCGACGTCGAAGCCGGTGAAGCCCGGCGCCGCGCCCTCGGCTTCGCCGAAGACCGCATGGAAGGCCTCGCGGCGATCGTGGTTGCCGAGCACCAGATGGACCGGCATCGGCAGGCGCGCCAATTGCGCGGCGAGCACCTCGTATTCCTCGACGAGGCCGCAATCGGTGAGATCGCCGGTGATCACCACCGCGTCGGGCCGCGGCTCCAGCGCCAGGAGCGCGTCGATCGCCCGGGCGAAGAGCTTGTTGGTCTCGGCGACGCGATAGGCCGGCAGGCCGGTCGGGCGGATGTGCAGGTCCGTGAGGTGCGCGAGGATCATCCGATGGGTCTCTTGCGAGGAGGAGGGAAGGGAACCCGCGCTCCCGGAGGACCGCGGGTTCGATGGTCGCATGTGCCGTCGTCGATCACTTCGGCAGGTTCATCGCCGTCGCGGCGACATAAGGGCTCATGATCTCTTCGGCCTTGGCCTGCGCCGCCTTCAGCGCCTCGAGCGGCTTCTTCTTGCCCGACAGCACCGCCTGCACCTCGTCCTCGAGCGCCTTGCGCACGGCGACGGTGGAATAGGTGGCGAACCACGAGCGGGCGTAGGCGAGCTGGTCGACGGCGACCTCGGCGTCCGGGTTCTCGGAGAGGAATTTCTTCATCTCCGGCAGTTCGTAGGCCGCCTTGTTGGGGGCGAAATAGCCGGTGAAGCGGCTCCAGTGGCCGGAGATCTCGGGGCTGGTCAGCCAGTTGATCAGTGTCCAGGAGGCCTTCTTCTGCTCGGCGGTGAGGCCCTTCGGCATCATCAGCGAGGCGCCGCCGATGGCGACGCCGTTGCGGATGTTGGCCGGCACGAAGGCGACGGCGTAGCCCTGCTTCATGTTCTCACGGATGAAGGAGAGCGAACCGGTCGACAGCGACACCATCGAAGCTTCGCCGGCGAAGAAGGCGGTCGACACGACCTTGCCGTCGGTGACGCCCTCCGGCATCACCTTGTCCCGATGGACGAGGTTGTCGACGAAGGTCAGCGCCCCGCGCATCGACGGCTGGTCGTAATAGACCTCGCCACCGTATTCGGTGTTGTAGTACTGGCCGCCGTTCGACATGTCGAGCGCCGTCATGATCCACCCGAGATAGTCGTAGTTCGACGGCAGCATCAGGCCCCAGCGCACCGTCTTGTCACCGTCGCGCTTGGTCAGCTTCTTCGCCGCGTCGGCCCATTCGGCCCAGGTCTTGGGCGGCTTGGCGGGGTCGAGACCGACCTCCTTGAAGTGGTCGGTGTTGTAGTAGAGCAGCGGGGTCGAGTTGTGGAACGGCACCGCCCAGATCTTGCCGGCGAAGCGGGCGTTGCCGTGAAGCGCCGGCCAGAAGCGGTTCATGAACTCGTCCGCGGTCTTGCCGTCGGCCTCGACCAGCGGATCGAGCGCCTCGATCTCGTCGCCGATCTGATACTCGAGCACGAAGTTGGCGCTCATGATCACCGCCGCCGGCGGCCGGCCGGCCTTGATCGCGGCGTGGGTCTTGAGGTTGGTCTCGTCGTAGGTGCCGGTGTAGACGGCCTTCGCCCTGATCTCCGGATGGGCCGCGTTGAAGCGCTCCATCAGGTTCTGCATCTCCTTGGCGAGCTTGCCCTCGACGGGGACGGGGAAGAACATCTCGATCTCGGTGGCGGCTTCGGCCGAGCCGAGCCCGAGGGAGAGGGCGAAGGCGGTCGCGAGCGCGACCTTCGACAGGGGACGCATCGTCGTTCTCCTATTTGACGCCGGAAAAGAGGAAGGAATTGACGAACTGCCGCTGGAACAGCGCGAAGGCGGTCATCAGCGGCGCCGCGACGAGGAAGGTCCCCGCCGCGATGACGCCCCATTGCGAGGCGCTCTCCGCTCCTTGGGTGAAGGAGGCGAGACCGATGGTGAGGGTCTGGTTCTCGGTCGAGGAGACGACCATCAGCGGCCACAGGAACTCGTTCCAATGGGCGACGACCGAGACGATCGAGAAGGCGACGAGACCGGGCCGGGCGAGCGGCACCAGGACGCGGCCGACCACCTGCCACCACGCCGCCCCCTCCACCACCGCCGCCTCCTCGTAGTCGCGCGGGATGGTGCGGAAGGTCTGGCGCATCAGGAAGACGCCGAAGGCGGAGGCGAAATAGGGCGCCATCACCGCCGTCAGCGTGTCGTAGAGCCCGAGCCGGGTGATCGTCACCAGATTGGGGACGATGAGGATCGGCGGCACCAGCATCAACTGCAGCAGGAAGGCGTAGAACAGCACCGTGCGGCCGCGGAACTCCAGCCGGGCGAAGGCCCAGCCGGCGAGCGTGATGGTGACGAGCTGTACGCCCAGGATACCGAGGCAGACGATCGCGGTGTTGAGGTAGAGGCGGGCGAAGTCGGCGCTGTCGAGCGCCTCGCGCCAGTTGGCCAGTGTCGGCGTGAAGTTCGGCGTGAGCGACGCCATGTCGAGCCCGCCGAAGCTCTGCGGCCGGAACGAGGCGACGATCATCCAGGCGAGCGGCGTCGACCAGACGAGCGCAACGATCGCGAGGAAGGCGATGCCGAGGAGACGGGCGGGGTCGAGCCGGCGGGCGGAAGAGCGGGACGCGGCCATGGTCACGTCTCGTAGTGGACGGCACGCTCGAGCGTGCGCAGCGACAGGACCGAGAGCGCGGCGAGCGCGGTGAGCGACACCACCGTGGCGGCGGCGGCCTTGCCGGTGTCGTAGTTCTCGTGGGCCTGCTGGTAGATGTAGTAGAGCACCAGATTGGTGCTGTCGGACGGCCCGCCCTTGGTCAGCACCACGACGTGGTCGACCTGGGTGACGACGTTGACCAGCGCGATGACGACGACGAAGGCGAAGGTCGGCCCGAGCAGCGGCAGCGTCACCCGGACGAAACGCTGCATCGCCGAGGCGCCCTCGATGCGCGACGCCTCGTAGAGATCGGCCGGGATCGACTGCAGCCCGGCGAGGAAGAACAGCATGTAGTAGGCGGCGTTCTTCCAGACCGTGAGGCCGATCAACGACCAGAGCGCGACGTCGGGGTCGCCGAGCCAGTTGGTGCGCGGCGCGCCGAGTTTCGCCAGATGGTGGTCGAGCAGGCCGATACCCGGCAGGAAGACGAAGAGAAAGAGCGCCGCGGCGGCGACCAGCGGGATCAGTACGGGAAAGAAGACGACCGTGCGGATCGTCGTGGCGATGCCGGTCGCCTCCTCGAGCCCGAGGGCGAGCGCCAAGGCCAGCGCGATCGACGGCACCACCGTACCGACGGCATAGATCAGATTGTTGGACACCGCATGAGCGAAGGCCGGATCGCCGAAGAGCCGGGCGAAGTTCCCGAACCCGTAGCTGACCGATTTCGAGCCGAAGGTGGTGAGGGTCGCCGCATCGAGCGCGACCTGCACGATCGGCCAGTAGGTGAACAGCACCAGGAAGACCAGCGACGGGGCGAGCAGCGTCAAGGCGAGACCGGTGTGGCGCCGCACGATCACCGCCGCACGCGATGCGGGGCCCGTGTACGCGTCCGTCGCCTCGATCGCCGTCATCTCGTCTCCTCGTCGACAAGTCGGGGGCGAGACTGGCCGGGCCGTATGACGGTGCGTCGTCCGTTCGATGACGTTTCGGCGAAGATGACCTGTTCGCCGTCAGCGAAGACCGGCGCTCATGAACGACTGGACGAAGCGGCGTTGGAACACCAGGAACGCGAGCAACAGCGGCGCCGAGGTCATCAACGTCGCGGCGGTGATCACCGACCAGTCGATGCCCTGATCGACCGAGGCGAAGACCGACAGGCCGACGGTGAGCGGCCGGTTCTCGACCGAGTTGGTGATGATCAGCGGCCACAGGAAGTTGTTCCAGTGCCAGCTCGCCTGGACGAGACCGTAGGCGAGATGGACCGGCCGGGCGGCGGGCACGTAGACCCGCCAGAGCACGCCGAGCGTGCCGCATCCTTCGATCCGCGCGGCGTCCTCGAGATCCTGCGGCACGGTGCGGAAGGTCTGGCGCAGCAGGAAGATGCCGAAGGCCGAGGTGAGATAGGGCAGGACGATGCCCCAGATGGTGTCGACCGCACCGAGCGCCTTCATGGTGCGGTAGTTGGCGACCGCCAGGATCTCCGGCGCGATCATCAGTTGCAGCAGGATGACGGCGAAGAGCAGGTCGCGGCCACGGAAGGTGAAGCGGGCGAGCGCGAAGGCGGCGAGCGTGCCGAGCACGATCTGCGAAGCGACGATCAGTGCGACGATCACCACCGTGTTGAGGAAATAGCGCGCGAACGGTGCCGCTTCCCAGGCGCGGTGGAAATTCTCGAGGGTCAAGGGCGCCCCGAGATCGAACCGGGTGGCGAAGGCCGGTGGGTGGAACGCCGTCCACACCGCGTAGAGGAGCGGCGCCAGCCAGGCGAGGCCGAGAGCCCAGGCGAACGCCGTTTCGATAGCCGCGACGAGGGGGTGGGTGCGGCGGTTCATCGATAGTGCACTCCCCGCCCGGCGATGAGGAACTGGACGAGCGCCAGCGTCGACAGCACCGCGATGAGGACGACCGTCAGCGCCGAGGCCTGACCCTGGTCCCAGAACTTGAAGCCGAGTTCGTAGAGCCGGAAGAGCAGCAGATTGGTGGCGTTGTCCGGTCCACCGCCGGTCATCATGAAGATGTGGTCGACGGTACGGAAGGCGTTGATCACCGCGTTGACCAGGACGAAGAGCGTCACCGGCATCAGAAGCGGCCAGATCACCCGGCGGAAGAAGGCGAAGCGCGACGCCCCCTCGATCGCCGCGGCGTCGCGCAGATCGGGCGGGATCTGCTGGAGCGCGGCGAGATAGAAGATCATGAAGAACCCCGCCTCCTTCCACACCGCCACCACCATGACGGCGACGAGCGCCGAGGACGGGTCGCCGAGCCGATTGGTGGCGGCGAAGCCGAAGAGCCCGCGGATCTGGTCGAAGAGGCCGTAGTCGGGGGTGTAGAAGAACAGCCAGATGTCGGCGACCGCGATCATCGGCAGCACCGTCGGGGTGAAATAGGCCATGCGGAGGAGGCCGCGGCCGGGGATCCGACCGTTCACCCACAGCGCCATGACCAGTGCGATGCCGACCGACAGCGGGATGGTGCCGAGCGCATACCAGGTGTTGTTGATCAGAACCTTCCAGAAGATCGGGTCGTGGGCGAGGTCGGACCAGTTGTCGAGGCCGACGAAATGCGACGGCCGCCTGCCCTTCGGCGTCGAGAAGAAGGCGTCGACGAAGGTGCGGACGAAGGGCAGGTGGGTGAAGGCGGCGAAGAGGACGACCGAAGGCAGCAGCAGCAGCCAGGCCTCGACGGTGCGCAGGCGCGGCGAGCGGAAGGGTCCGAAGGACCGTCCGGTTTCCGGCATGTCGGAACGGCTGGGTGCCCGCATCGGCGATGTCGCCTTTCGGTTCGTGCGGCGGGCGAGACGCGACCGGAGGGTCGCGTCTCGCCGGTTCGCTTCGGTCTCAGCGGTAGGCGGCGAGGATGCGCTCGGCCTCGGCCTGGGCGTCCTTCATCGCGGTCTCCGGCGTCTTGGTCTCGACCAGCGCCGCCTGGAGATTGTCGTTGAAGACCTTCATGACGCGCTGGCCTTCGTGCACGGTGATCTCGGAAACCGCGTGCTGCAGCTGGTCACGCGCCACCGCCGCCTGCGGGAAGTCGGCGACATGGGCCTTCATCGCGTCGGTGGCCCAGGCCGCCGGCGAGGTTGCGACATAGCCGGTGGCGATCGACCAGCGGGCCGAGTTCTCCGGCGTCGTCATCCACTTGACGAACTCGAAGGCGGCCTTCCGGCGTTCCGCCGAGGTGCCCTTGAAGATGTAGAAGTTGCCGCCGCCGGTCGGTGCGCCGAAATGCGCCTTGGCCGGCAGCATGCCGACGCCGAACGGGAACGAGGCGTTCTTGCGGATGTTGGAGAGGTTGCCGGTGGTGGTCCAGATCATCGCGATCTTCTTCTCGAGGAAGTCGCGCGGCGCCGCACCCCAGGAGGTGAGGCCCTTCGGCTGGACGCCGTCGACGGTGGAGAGATCGCGGAAGAAGGTCAGCGCCTCGACCACCTTGGGATCGGCGAAATTGGTCTTGGTGCCCTCGGCGTTCACCAGCCGCACGTCGTTGGCGGTGGCGAGGCCGGTGAAGAGCCACGAGGTGTTGCCGTCCGAGGGGATCTCGAGGCCCCAACGGGTGACGTTGCCGCTCGCGTCCTTGACGGTCAGCTTCTTGGCGAAGTCGCGCATCTCCGCCCAGGTCCGCGGCGCCACGTCGGGGTCGAGACCGGCCTCCTTGAAGGCCTCCTTGTTCCAGTAGAGCACCGGGGTGGAGCGCTGGTAGGGCACCGCCCAGGTCTTGCCGCCGAGCTTGGCGTTCTCCATGAACGACGGATAGAAGCCGGCGAGCCAGGCCTTGTCGGCGGCCGTGGTGGCGAGGTCGTCCATCGCCACCACCGCGTCCTCGTCGGTCAGGGTGATGATGTCGGCGGCGAGCAGGATCGCCATGTCGGGGACGTCGCCGCCCTTGATCGCGGTCAGCGCCTTGCCGATGGTCTGGACGTAGTCGCCGGCGTAGATCGGCTTCACCGTGACGCCGGGATGGGCCTTGGAGAACTCCGCCGCCATCTCGTCGACCAGCTTGGTGATCGGGCCCGACACGGCGATCGGGTAGAAGAAGCGAAGCTCGAGATCGGCGGCCGAGGCCGGGATCGCGGAGAGCGACAAGGCGAGGCAAGCGGCGGCGAGGCCGCGACGGGTGAGGTGCGACATCTGTGAACTCCTTCCGGAGAGGGGGGAAGACGGAGTGTCGGGCGACCCGGCGCGGACGCCGGGCCGCGGGGTCCGGATCAGCGGTAGGCGGCGAGGATGCGATCGGCCTCGGCCTGGGCGTCCTTCATCGCCTGGGCCGGGGACTTCGAGCCGGTCAGCGCCGCCTGGAGGCCGTCGTTGAAGGCCTTGGTGACGCGCTGGTTGTCGTGGGTCGAGAGCTCGGCGACGGCATGCTCGAGCTGGTCACGGGCGACCGCCGCGGCGGGGAAGTCGGCGACGTGGGCCTTCATCTTGTCGGTCGCCCAGGCGGTCGGCGAGGTGGCGACGTAGCCGGTGGCGATCGACCAGTCGGCGGCGCGCTCCGGCGTCGTCATCCACTTCACGAAGTCGACCACGGCCTTCTGCTGCTCCGGGCTCGAGCCCTTGAACAGATAGAAGTTGCCGCCGCCGGTCGGCGAGCCGCGACGCACCTTGGCCGGCAGCATGGCGACGCCGAAGCGGAACGACGCGTTCTTGCGGACGTTGGTGAGGTTGCCGGTGGTCTGCCACATCATCGCGGTCTTCCCCTCGAGGAAGTCCTTGGGCGTGGTGCCCCATTCGACGATGCCGGTGGGGTGGACCTTGTCCCTGGTCGAGAGGTCGACCCAGTATTGCAGCGCCTCGACCACCTTCGGGTCGTCGTAGGCGACCTTGTTGCCGGCCTCGTTCATCAGGATGGCGCCGTTCTCGGTGGTGAGCCCCTGGAACAGCCAATAGGGGAAGCCGGACGAGGGGATCTCGATGCCCCAGCGCGTCACGTTGCCGGCCGCATCGCGTTTGGTCAGCTTCTTCGCCGCCTCACGCATCTCGTCCCAGCTCGCCGGCGCCTTCTCGGGGTCGAGGCCGACCTCCTCGAAGGCGTCCTTGTTGTAGTACATGACCACGGTCGAGCGCTGGAACGGGATGCCCCAGGTCTTGCCGCCGGTGCGGCTGTTGGCCATGAAGCTCGGATAGAAGCCGTCGAACCACGCCTTCGCGTCCTTCCCCGCCGCGTCGTCGAAGGGCAGGATCGCGTCCTCGTCGATGAAGGTGAACATGTCGGTGGAGAGCGCCACCGCGACGTTCGGGGCGTTGCCGCCCTTCACCGCGGTCAGGATCTTGGCGGTGGTGTCCTGGTAGGAGCCGGAATAGACCGCCTCGACCTTCACCCCCGGGTGATCCTTCTCGAAGCCGGCGACCAGACCGTCGACGATCTTGGTCACCGGACCGCCGACCGCGACCGGGTAGTAGAAGGTGATCTTCGTCTCCGCGGCGGCCGGGGCCATGCCGGCGAGGAGGGAACCGGCGAGGAACGAGGCGGCGAGAAACGTGCGACGCGTGGGCTTCATGATCTGACGGGCTCACTGTTCGACGGAGAGGACGCGATCGCGCCGAGGCGGCGACCGGTGGTGGGATCGAAGCGATGTTCGTGGGTGGGGTTCCAGGCGAGCGCCACCGTCTCCCCGACGGCGGCACGGACCCGGCCGGGCCGGCGTACGGCGAAGTCGCCGCCATGTTCGGTGTCGACGGCGACGACCGTGTCGGCGCCGTGGTACTCGAGCGCTTTGACCCGCCCGGCGACCCGGCCGGCACCGACCTCGACCAGTTCGACGTGCTCGGCGCGGACCCCGGCGAGAACCGGACCCGCGGAGGTTTCGAGCGGCACCAGATTCATCGCCGGTGCGCCGATGAAGCGGGCCGCGAAAGTGGTCGCCGGCCGCTCGTAGAGCTCTGCCGGAGCGCCTTGTTGCTCGATCCGACCTTCATTCATCAGCACGACGCGATCGGCCATGGTCATGGCCTCGATCTGGTCGTGCGTGACATAGAGCATGGTCATGCCGAGGCGCTGCTGCAGCGCGCGGATCTCCAGCCGCATCTCGGCCCGGAGCTTGGCGTCGAGGTTGGAGAGCGGCTCGTCCATCAGGCAGATCGGTTGCTCGCCGGCGATGGCGCGGGCCAGTGCGACGCGCTGGCGTTGGCCGCCGGAGAGTTGCGACGGTTTGCGATCGAGATAGGGCGCGAGGCCGGTCATCGCGGCGACGCGCGCGAGGCGCTCGGCGCGGACCGCCTTCGCCACCCCGCGCACCTCGAGGCCGAAGACGATGTTCTTGGCGACCGAGAGATGGGGAAACAGCGCGTAGGACTGGAAGACCATCGAGATGCGCCGGTCCTTCGGCGCCTTGTGGGCGACGTCGACGCCGTCGACGAGGATGCGGCCGTCGCTCGGCTCCTCCAGTCCGGCCACCAGCCGCAGCGTCGTCGACTTGCCGCATCCGGAGGGGCCGAGCAGCACGCAGAGTTCGCCCGATGCGACCTCGAAATCGATCGCATCCACGGCACGCTGATCACCGAAGGCCTTGCTCAGCCCTTCGATACGGACGTCGGACATCTTCCCTGCCTCCGGTCGGCGTCGATCGTCGAGACCTAGGAAGTTCCGTTGAAGGTTTGATGTCGCTCGGATGCGCCGCGGCATGCGATCGGGGGCGACGCGAGGCGAATGTCCGAATTGGGCGCGCCGTGCGGCACGATCCGTCGTCGACCGTCATCGCGCCGCGCCACCCGGTCGCGCGTCACCGGGAATTGCCCCGTGATCGCCGGCTTCCGTTTTTCATGGGTCTTGGTGTCGGTCGGCGAGCACTCTCGGGTCTGCGGCACTTTCGATGAAGTTCGCGGCTCCGATCAGCGCTGCTTCGGCAAGGAATCGGCACCATGGATGAACGACTTCGTGCTCGTGATGCGGTGCCGGCCGGCTTCATCGTGGATCGCGCGACCGCGGATGCCGACCAGATCAACTTCATTCTTCGCTCAGCAGCCCGGCGAGGTGGCGAGTGCCGGTCCGACGGCCGATCCACGGATCTACACCTTCGTCACCGGAACGGCCGGGCCGATCATCGTGACGACGCATCTCGAGGAGAAGTTCCACGGCGGCGAACTGGCCACGGCCTCGAAGACCGTCGAGGTCCGTCCCGAACGGCGAGCGTCGTCGCCCTCGGCCCGGCCTTCGAGAACAAGACGACCCGCTCGGTGGTGTGGCGTCCGGGCAAGGGTCTCGGCCCCCTTCGATCGCGAGATCGACCCCGGCTACGCCGACGCGTTGCGCGGCTCGTGATACCGAGCGGATGAAGTTCCGACCTGTTCGGAACTTCATCCGCGAAGGCGAGCCCGAACGGGCGTCGGCCGGTCGGGCCGCAACTCACGAAATTCGGACGAGTCCGAATTTCGTGAACTCGGTATGAGGCGGTCGCCGGGCTCGTGCCGTCGTCGCGGGCGACGCCGTCGAGAAGCGCCGTCTTCCCCGACCAGACGGGCGCGGCAACGTGTCGTTCCCCTGTCGCCGTCCACACGGACCGGATGCTGCGTGCCGGATGCCGACGCACCACGTCCGTTCATCGGATGATCCACCCGACCTCGTTCTTCGTCGCAGGCGCGCCGACGACACGTCCGGCCCCGGAACCGTGAAGCGAACCGGCCGCGGTGCGCTGCGGTCGCTCTCGGCCGCATGTCGAACCGCGAGCCGAACCGCCGTCCGCCACGAGCCGCGGGCGAATGTCGTCGACGAGCGGTGGAGTGCGGCAGCACGTCCGCTCGCCGTCGACATTCGCACTGGTCCACCAAAGTCGAATTTGGTATACCAAAAAAACAGGGCCACGAAACCAGTGGCCGGACCCTCTCGGGGAAAGCGCCGATGACCGATACGCGTGCCAACAAGAGATTTCGATCCCAGGAGTGGTTCGACAATCCCAACAACCCGGGAATGACGGCGCTCTACATCGAGCGCTATCTGAACCAGGAATACACCCGCGAGGAGCTTCAGGGCGACCGCCCGATCATCGGCATCGCCCAGACCGGATCGGATCTCAGCCCCTGCAACAAGATCCACGTGTTCCTCACCGATCGGATCAAGGCCGGCATCCGCGACGGGGGAGGCGTGCCGATCGAATTCCCGGTGCACCCGATCCAGGAGACCGGCAAACGGCCGACCGCGGCGCTCGACCGCAATCTCGCCTATCTGAGCCTGGTCGAGGTGCTGCACGGCTATCCGATCGACGGCGTGGTCCTCACCACCGGATGCGACAAGACCACGCCGGCCATGTTGATGGGGGCGGCGACGGTCGACATTCCGGCGATCGTGCTCTCCGGCGGGCCGATGCTCGACGGTTGGTGGGACGGAACGCTCGTCGGGTCCGGCACCATCGTCTGGGAGAGCCGTCGGCTGCTCGCCGAAGGGGTGATCGACTACGAGGAGTTCATGTCGCGGGTGACCGCGGCCGCGCCCTCGCTCGGCCACTGCAACACCATGGGCACGGCGAGCACGATGAACGCCATGGCCGAGGCGCTCGGCATGAGCCTGCCCGGCTGCTCGGCCATCCCGGCGCCGTTCCGCGAGCGCATGGCGATGGCCTACCAGACCGGCAAGCGGGCGGTGCAGATGGTCTACGAGGACCTCAAGCCCTCCGACATCCTCACGCGCGAATCTTTCGAGAACGCGATCCGGGTGAACTCGGCGATCGGCGGCTCGACCAACGCTCCGCCGCATCTGCAGGCGGTGGCGCGCCATGCCGGGATCGAACTCGACGTTCGGGACTGGCAGACGGTCGGCTACGACGTTCCGCTGCTCGCCAACATCCAGCCGGCGGGCAAATACCTCGGCGAGGCCTTCTATCGGGCCGGCGGCGTCCCGGCGATCATGGGCGAGTTGAAATCTGCCGGACGGCTGCATCTGAATGCCATGACGGTGACCGGCAAGACCGTCGACGAAACGATCGGTGACTGGCGATCGCGCGACACCGAGGTGATCAAGAGCTACGACGCGCCGATGCGCGAGAACGCCGGCTTCCTGGTTCTCTCGGGCAATCTGTTCGACACGGCGCTGATGAAGACCTCGGTGATCTCGGCCGACTTCCGCGCCCGCTTCCTGTCGCGCCCCGGCGCGGAGAACACGTTCGAAGCGCGCGCCGTCGTGTTCGAAGGGCCGGAGGACTACCACGCCTCGATCAACGATCCGGCGCTGAAGATCGACGAGGACACGATCCTGTTCATCCGCGGCGTCGGCGTCGTCGGCTATCCGGGCTCGGCCGAGGTGGTGAACATGCAGCCGCCGGACGACCTGCTCAAGCGCGGCATCGCGCATCTGCCGACGGTGGGCGACGGGCGCCAATCGGGGACCTCCGAAAGCCCCTCGATCCTCAACGCCTCGCCGGAAAGTGTCGTGGGCGGCGGCCTCGCGTTTCTGAAGACCGGCGACAAGGTGCTGCTCGACTTGAACGCCTTCACGCTGAATGCACTCGTGCCCGAAGACGAATGGGCCGCACGCAAGGCCGCGTGGACCCCGCCGGCGCTGCACAACCAGACGCCGTGGCAGGAGATCTACCGCCAGCACGTCGGCCAGCTCGCCGACGGCGGCTGTCTCGAACTCGCCACCTGCTACCACGGCGTCGCCCGCGATCTGCCGCGCGACAATCACTGAGCCGCCGGACGACGGGCGAGTCGTGCCACGCGCCGGACGACGACGGAGTGCGGCCGGGGCCGATCTCGCGATCGACTCCGGTCGTTTCCCGTCGTGACCGGCGCGTCCGGCACCGACGTCGCGTCATCGACCGAGGGGGAGGGGGCGCGAGACGGCGGTCGGTCGGCCGGGCAGCCGGCCACGAACACCGACGGCCCCTTCGATCACTTGCCCCAGCGCAGGGCGAGGATGTCCAACTCCGTCGCGAGCTGGAGCAGCCGAGCGCGCGTGCGCTCCGACATCGGCTTCAGCGGGTGGCGCACGTGGTCGCTGGCGATCACCCCGCCGGCGGCATAGACGGTCTTGCAGGCGCGCAGCCCGCATTGCCTGTTCTCGTGATTGATCAGCGGCAGGCAGCGCCGCCACTGCTCCAGCGCGGCCGCCATGTCGCCGGCGCGATGCGCCACGATGATCGGACGGATCGCTTCGGGGAAGAGACCGGAGGTCATCGTCCCGGTGGCGCCGGCATCGAGATCGGCCAGGAGCGTGACCGCTTCTTCGCCGTCGAAGGGGCCGAGGATCGCCTCGCCCCCGACTTCGATCAGCGCCGCCAACTTGTCCGCCGCGAAAGGGGTCTCGATCTTGAAGTAGCCGACGTTCTCGATCTCGCGCGCCATCCGGGCGAGCAGCGGCACCGACAGGTTCGCGCCCGAGATCGGCGCATCCTGCACCATGATCGGGATCGAGATCGCATCCGACACCGCTCGGAAATGCTCGAAGATCCCCTGTTCGGCCGGCACCAGGCCGACGCCGTGATAGGGCGGCATCATCATCACCATGCTCGCGCCCATCGCCTCGGCCGCCTTGGCGCGGGCCACGACGATGGCGGTCGAGAAATGGCTGACGGTGACGATCACCGGCTTTCGCCCGGCGACGTGTTCGAGGCAGAGCCGCGTCAGCATCGCACGCTCCTCGTCCGACAGCACGAACTGCTCGGAGTAGTTGGCGAGGACGCAGATCGCGTCGACACCCTGGTCGATCATCAGGTCGAGGACCCGGCGCATACCCGCTTCGTCGACGCGGCCGTCCGCATGGAAGGGCGTCGGCGCGACGGGAAGGATGCCGGTGAGAGGGGTTCGCACGGGTCTCGCCTTTCGTGGTGAGGGCCGGGACGCGCCGTGGCGCGCCCGGTCCGGAGTGTCGGGGTCGGGACGTTCGACCCGGCTGCGGAATGCGCTCGCGACGGGCCTAGAGCAGCCCGCGCGCGGCGAGATTGGCCATCAGCGCCCGCACACCGAAGGTCCAGGGGGCGCATTCGGTGGACAGGCGCACCGTGTTGACCAACCGGCCGAGGCCGGCCGACGAGATGGTGACGCGGTCTCCGAGCTTGTGGGTGAACCCCTCGCCCGGCGCGTCGCGATCCTGCGTCGGCGCGAACAGCGTGCCGAGGAAGAGCATGAGGCCGTCCGGATACTGGTGATGGCGGCCGACGGTCTGGTCGACGAGGGCCTGAGGGTCGCGGCTGATCTCGCGCATCGAACTCGCCCCGTCGAGCACGTAGCCGTCTTCGCCTTCGACGCGCAGGTCGAGCTCGGCGGCGCGGACGTCGTCGAGCGTCCAGGTCGCATCGAACAGCCGGATCATCGGACCGATGGCGCAGGAGGCGTTGTTGTCCTTGGCCTTGCCGAGCAGCAACGCCGAGCGGCCCTCGACGTCACGCAGGTTCACGTCGTTGCCGAGCGCGGCGCCGACGATTCGCCCCTTGGACGACACCGTCAGCACGATCTCCGGCTCGGGATTGTTCCACGACGAGATCGGGTGCAGCCCAACCTCGGCGCCGGGGCCGACCGCGGAGAGCACCTGCGCCTTGGAGAAGACTTCGGCATCCGGGCCGATGCCCACCTCGAGGTACTGCGACCAGAGACCTTCGGCGATCAGCACCTGTTTCACCCGAGCCGCCTCCGGCGAGCCCGCCCGGATGTTGCGCAGGCTGTCGCCGATGACCGTGCCGACCCGGCTCCGGATCGCTTCGGCGCGCAACGGGTCGCCCGCCGCCTTCTCCTCGATCACCCGCTCGACCATCGATCGGGCGAAGGTCACGCCGCACGCCTTCACCGCCTGGAGATCGTTCGGCGCGAGGAAATGCAGGCGAGTCGGGTCGCCCACCGGGGCCTCGGCGATGCGGTCGATGTCGCCGAGCACCGTACCCTCGGCGCTGCGCACGTAGCCCGCCGGATCGTCCATCTCGCAGATGTCGCGCACCAGCGGAGCCGCGCGGGCGGTGATCTCGACCACCTGGTCGCCCCGCAGCGTCACCACGCTCGGTCCCTGCGCCTCCGGGTTCCAGACCCGCCCGACGAAGGTGCCGTTCCGTTCGTTCCGATCGATCCACGATGGCATTTCCGTCGTCTCCCCGAAGCGCTCCGCCGGCCCCGAGCGGCACCGCGTTCGGCATGATGGCAGGTTCCCGAAAAAAATGGTATACCAATCACGATCTCATATTGTATGAGTATTGGCAAAACAATCGGGGCTCGCCGAAACCGGGCCTCGGAACGAGGAAACGGGGATGGGTCTGCTCGAAGCCGATCTCGACAGGAGCACGGTGCCGCGCCGCAGCCTGCACGGCCGGGTCGCCCGGAAGCTGGGCCGCCGGATCGTCGCCGGCGAGATCGCCGAAGGCGAGGTCCTCTCCACCGAGGAGGTGGCGAGCGTCGACCTCGCGGTGAGCCGGACCGCCTATCGCGAAGCCATCAAGCTGCTCTCGGCCAAGGGACTGCTCGAATCGCGCCCGAAGGTGGGCACGCGGGTCCGCGCCCGTGGCGACTGGAACATGCTCGACCCCGACGTTCTGCTCTGGGCCTACGAGCAGGAGCCCACCGGGGCCTTCACCGATGCCCTGTTCGAATTTCGCCTGATCATCGAGCCGGCGGCGGCGCGTCTGGCGGCGCAGAAGCGGCTCGCGCGACCGCTCGAAGAGATGCGCGAGGCGATGGCCCGGATGGCCGAGATCGAACCGATGACTCGGGAGAACATGGCGGCCGACCTCGATTTTCATGCCGCCATTCTGCGCGCCTCCGGCAACGAGCTTCTGAGCTCGCTGTGGCACGTCACCGGCGTGTTGTTGTCCCGCAGCTTCCGGATCTCGTCGCGCCGGCCGGGCGCGCGCGCCGCCTCGGTGCCGCTGCATCAGGCGGTCTGCGACCACATTCTGCGCGGCGAGGCGGCGGAAGCCCAGACCGCGATGTCGATCCTGCTCGTCAGCGCCCGCGAAGACGTCGAGGCCGTGGTCGGGTCGCTCGAAGAGGAACACTCGGCGGATCTTTCCTGACCGCCACCGCGAGGAGTGTCCCGGGCCGCTCGGAAAGCCGCCCCGGGGGAAGGCCGATAACGACGTACATCACAGATGGAGGAACGAGATGTCGATGTTCAGACTGATGGGGGCGAGCCTTCTCGCCGTGACTGTCGGTGCCGGCGCGGCCATGGCCGAAACCTCGAAGATGCGCATCGCCTTGTCCAACAACTACGCCGGTAACAGCTGGCGTCAGGCGATGCTCAAGAGCTGGGACAAGATCACCAAGAAGGCCGTCGCCGACGGCATCGTCGCCGAGGCGCCCGCCTTCACCACCGCCGAGAACCAGGTGACCGAGCAGGCCGCGCAGATCCAGAACCTGATCCTGCAGGGCTACAACGCCATCGTCGTCAACGCCGCCTCGCCGACCGCGCTGAACGGCGTGGTCAAGCAGGCCTGTGACGCCGGTATCGTGGTCGTCTCGTTCGACGGTATCGTCAACGAACCCTGCGCCTACCGCATCGCCGTCGACTTCAAGAAGATGGGCAGCATCCAGGTCGATTACATGGCCGGTCGCCTGCCCAAGGGTGGCAACCTGCTCGAGATCCGCGGCCTCGCCGGCGTCTTCGTCGACGACGCGATCAGTGGCGGCATCCACGAGGGCGTCGCCAAGAACCCGCAGTTCAAGATCGTCAGCTCCGTGCACGGCGACTGGGCCCAGGACGTGGCGCAGAAGGCGGTGGCCGGTGTTCTGCCGTCGCTGCCGCAGATCGCCGGCGTCGTGACCCAGGGCGGTGACGGCTACGGCGCCGCCCGCGCCTTCGCCGCCGCCGGTCGTCCGACCCCGCTGATCACGCTCGGCAACCGCTACGACGAACTGCAGTGGTGGAAGGAACAGAAGACCGCCAACGGCTACGAGACCATGTCGGTCTCGATCGCGCCCGGCGTCTCCACGCTCGCCTTCTGGGTCGCCCAGATGATCCTCGACGGCAAGCAGGTGCCGAAGGACCTGACCGTGCCGTTCCTGCAGATCAACCAGGACACCCTGGAGAAGTCGCTCGCCACGACCGAGAAGGGCAGTGTCGCCAACGTCGAGTACACTCTCGACGATGCGAAGGCCGTCGCCGCCGGCAAGTGAGACGAAGACGGCAGGGGCCGGGACATGACCGAATCGACGCGTACCATCGTCGCCCTGGAGAAGGTCGCCAAGCACTTCGGTGCGGTGAAGGCGCTGAACGGGGTGGATCTGCGCGTCGAGGCGGGCGAGTGCCTCGGCCTCGTCGGGCACAACGGCGCCGGCAAGTCCACGCTGATGCACGTGCTCGCCGGTACGCTCACGCCGAGTTCCGGGACCATGTCGGTCCGCGGTGAGGACGTGACCGCACGCTACGGAGTGGCCGGCGCCAACGCAGCCGGCATCCGGTGCGTGTTCCAGGAGCTGTCGCTCTGTCCCAACCTGACGGTCGCCGAGAACGCGCGCATCTTCCACCCGTCGCTCCAGGGCTTCGGGTGGAAGCGCCGCGCCCGGGCCTTGATCGGGGCGAAATTGGACGAGATCTTTCCCGGTCACGGGATATCGGCCGACGACGTGGTCGGCGACCTGTCGATCGGCAAACGCCAGATGGTCGAGATCGCCCGCGCCTTCACCATTTCCGACGCGCCGCTCGATCTCGTCATCCTCGACGAGCCGACGTCGTCGCTCGATGCGTTCACCGCCCGCCAGTTGCTCGACTACGTGCGCAAGGTGGTCGGCGGCGGCATGAGCTGCATTCTCATCACCCACCTTCTGCGCGAAATCCTCGACACCTCCGACCGCATCGTGGTGATGAAGGACGGCGCCGTGGTCGCCGCGAAGAAGACCGAGGAATTCGATCGCGACAGCCTCGTCCGGGCGATGGGCAACGTGGTCGAGATGACCGCGATCAAGGTGCACGAGGCACACGAACGCCAGCGCGGAGCCACGCCTCTGGTGGTCGAGGCTCGGTCGAGCGACCGCGACGCCGTGGACCTGCGGGCGCATCGCGGCGAGATCATCGGTCTGGCCGGCCTCGCCGGTCACGGCCAGACGGCCATGCTGATGAAGATCTTCGACGCCGCCGGAAAACACCGCGGTTCGACCCGGGTCGACGGCCCGGTGGCGCTGGTCGCCGGCGACCGGCAGACCGAAGGCGTGTTCCATCTCTGGTCGATCGCCCAGAACATCGGTGTGCGCTCGCTCGCCGGCATGCGTCGCCACGGCCTCATCGACGCGTCGGCCGAGGCGGCTCTGGGCGAGGAGTGGAAGCGCCGCATCGGCATCAAGACGCCGGACATGAACAACGCCATCCTGTCGCTCTCGGGCGGCAATCAGCAGAAGGCGCTGTTCGCCCGCGCGCTCGCCTCCGACGCCGAGATCATCCTGATGGACGATCCGATGCGCGGTGTCGACGTCGGTACCAAGCTCGAAGTCTACGACCTGATCCGCGACGAGGCCGAGAAGGGCCGAACCTTCCTCTGGTACACGACCGAGACCGACGAGTTGAAGAACTGCGACCACACCTACGTGTTCCGCGACGGTGTCATCGTCGCCGACATCGCTCGCGCCGATCTTTCCGAAGAGAAGATCCTGCAGTGCTCGTTCAAGGAGAGCGCGTGACCATGCTCACCGCCGTGACGTCGCCGAAGTTCCTGCGTGCGGCCCTGCCGGGGGCCTCGTTCGCGATCCTGCTGGCGGCGATCTTCTACGTCCAACCTCGGGCGATGAGTTATTTCGGGCTCAACCTGATGCTGCAATACGCGGTGCCGATCGCGCTGGCGACCATCGCGCAGATGTTCATCATCACGGTCAACGACCTCGACCTGTCGATCGGCGCCTTCGTCGGCCTCACCGCCACCATCGGCGCGACGTTGGTCGCCTCGACGCCGCTGCTCGGGGCCCTGGCGCTCCTCGCCGCGATCGCCGCCTACGGGGCGTTGGGGGCGCTCGTCCATTGGCGCAACCTGCCGAGCATCGTGGTCACGCTCGGCATGTCCTTCGTCTGGCTGGGCGTCGCCGTGTTGATCTTGCCCACCCCCGGCGGCTCGGCCCCGGGGTGGGTCAAGGCGATCATGGGGCTGAAGACGCCGTGGGTGCCGTTCCCGGTGGTGGCGGCGCTGGTGATCGGCATCGTCGTCCACGTATTCCTGATGATGTCGAGCTACGGCGCGGTGTTGCGCGGCGCCGGCGGCAATCCGCGCGCGGTGAGCCGTGCCGGTTGGTCGCTGCTCAAGATCAAGGTGATCATGTATTCCGCCGCCGGGTTCTTCGGCGTCCTCTCCGGCCTGTCGCTGATCGGGCTCACCTCGGCCGCCGACGCCCACATCGCCGATCGCTACACGCTCTACGCCATCGCCGGCGTGATCCTGGGCGGCGGCGAGTTCGTCGGCGGACGGGTCTCGCCCTTCGGCGCCGTGGTGGGAGCGCTCACCCTGACCTTGACCGGCTCGTTCCTGATCTTCCTGAAGATCTCGCCCGACTGGCAGATCGGAGCCCAGGGCGCCGTGCTGATCGTCGTTCTCGCGCTGCGGGCCCTCATCAAGCGGCGGGAGGTCTGAGCCATGATGCCCGCGATCCGCCGCCTCTCCGCGAAACCCTGGATCTGGTCCTACCTCGGCATGACGCTGGTGTGGCTGGCGACCACGATCCACAGCGGCGGCACCGGGGGCGCCCAGGTGCTGACCGCGGCGTTGTCCTTCGCCACCTTCACGGTGATCGTCGGCATCGGCCAGATGTTCGTGATCACCACCGGCCCCGGTAATGTCGACCTGTCGATCCCCTCGACCATCTCGCTCGCCGGGGTGGTGGCGATGAAGGTGATGGAGGGTTCCGACGATCTGCTCGTCGTCGGCCTGGTGATCGCGTTGGCCTGTGGTCTCGCCGTCGGCATCTTCAACTACCTGCTGATCCGCATCCTGCGGATCCCGCCGATCATCGCGACGTTGTCGTCGAGCTTCCTGGTGCTGTCGACCGCCATCGCCTACGGCCGCGGTCTCAAGATCAAGCCGCCGCCGCTTCTGGCCGATTTCACCACCGCACAGGTCTGGGGTCTGCCGATCCTCGCGTTGGTCGTCATCCTGTTCGCGATGGCGATGAGCGTCCTGCTCCACCGCACCCTCTACGGGCGGTCGGTGATGGCCATCGGCCAGAACATGCGCGCGGCGCGGCTGGCCGGCATCCGGGTCGAGCGGGTCCGCTTCCTCACCTACACATTGAGCGCCGTACTGGCGTCCCTCACCGGCTACCTGCTCGCCGGTTTCTCAGGCGGCGCCTCGCTGAACATGGGCCAGGAATACCTGCTCGCCTCGATCGCCGTGGTGGTCATCGGCGGCACCTCGGTGGCCGGCGGCCGCGCCAACATTCCCGGCATCTGGGGCGCGGCGATGTTCCTGTTCCTGCTGGTCACCATGCTCAACACCTTCGGTGCCAGCGCCGGCATCCGACTGATCCTCACCGGTGTGATCATCATCGCGGTCATCACCACGGCCGGTGGCGACGAGCCGCAACGATAGGAGACGCGCCATGGCCATGGTCGGCGACAGCTACGAATATTACGATCGCAGGTTCTACGACCTGACGGTGCCCATCGCCGATATCGAACTCCTCTACGACGGTTGCCGCTGGGCCGAAGGCCCCGTCTGGTTCGCCGACCACGGCGCTCTCGTGTGGAGCGACATCCCCAACCAGCGCCTGCTGCGCTGGATCGAAGGGCAGGGGGTGAGCGTGTTCCGCGCCCGCACCGAATTCGTCAACGGCAACACCCGCGACCGTCAGGGCCGGCTGGTGAGCTGCGAGCACGGCGGGCGCCGGGTGATCCGTCTCGAACCCGACGGCTCGATCACCACCATCGCCGACCGCCACGACGGCAAGCGCCTCAACTCGCCCAACGACGTCGTCGTGAAGTCGGACGGCAGCGTGTGGTTCACCGATCCCGACTACGGCATCCTGTCGGACTACGAGGGCTACAAGTCGCCGCGCGAACAGGCCGGTAACTACGTCTTCCGCGTCGATCCCGAGACCGGCGAGACCCGGATCGTCGCCGACGATTTCGTCAAGCCCAACGGACTGTGCTTCGACGCCGAGGAGAAGCGGCTCTACGTCGCCGACAGCGGTCGCAGTCACGATCCCGACGGCCCGCACCACATCCGCGTGTTCGACGTCGGCGACGATGGTACGCTGACCGGCGGTCGGGTGTTCTGCGAAGTCGATCCGGGCGTTCCCGACGGGTTCCGCCTCGACATCCACGGCAACCTCTGGACCTCGTGCCAGAACGGCGTGATCTGTTTCGCCCCGGACGGCACCGCCCTCGGCAAGATCAGGTTCCCGTCGATGGTGTCGAACCTCACCTTCGGCGGCCCCCGCCGCAACCGACTCTTCGTCACCGCGACCAATGCGGTCTACGCCGTCTTCGTCGCGACCACGGGCATCCAGCGCCCCTGAGGACTTTCGAGAGGAACTCATGCTCAGCGGAAAACACCTGATCGCCGGCGAATGGGTCGCGGGCGAGACCACCTTCGCTTCCGCCCCCGCTTCGGGTGCACCGATGGACTTCGCCATGGGCTCGCCGGCGCATGTCGATGCGGCTTGCGTCGCCGCCGAGGCGGCGTTCGAGAGCTATGGCGAGACCTCGCGCGCCGCGCGCGCCGCCTTCCTCGAGCGGATCGCCGACGAGATCGAGAAGCGCGGGGCCGAGATCACCGCCATCGGCACTGCCGAGACCGGTCTGCCGACGGCGCGGCTCGAAGGCGAGCGCGGTCGCACCACCGGTCAGCTCCGCCTGTTCGCCGACCACATCCGCAAGGGCGACCATCTCGACCGCCGCCACGACGCGGCACTGCCCGATCGCCGGCCGTTGCCGCGCCCCGATCTCAGGATGATGCAGCATCCGATCGGCCCGGTGGCCGTCTTCGGCGCTTCCAACTTCCCGCTCGCCTTTTCCACCGCCGGCGGCGACACCGCGGCGGCGCTGGCGGCGGGCTGTCCGGTCGTCGTGAAGGGGCATTCCGCCCATCCGGGCACCGGCGAGATCGTCGCCCGGGCCGTCGCCGCGGCGATCGAGGCGGAAGGGATCCACCCCGGCGTCTTCTCGCTGATCCAGGGCGGCAATCGCCTGACCGGCGCGGCGTTGGTGCAGCATCCGCTGATCAATGCGGTCGGCTTCACCGGCTCGCTCGCCGGCGGCAGGGCGCTCTTCGACCTCTGCGCCCAGCGGCCGAACCCGATCCCGTTCTTCGGCGAACTCGGATCGGTCAATCCGATGTTCTTCCTGCCCCATGCGCTCGCCGCCCGGGGCGCCGAGATCGCCGCCGGCTGGGCCGGTTCGCTCACCATGGGCGCCGGCCAGTTCTGCACCAACCCGGGCATCTCGGTGGTGCTCGACGGACCGCAGGCCGAAGCCTTCGCCCGTGCCGCCACGGACGCACTGAAGCCGATCGGTGCGCAGATCATGCTCACCGACGGTATCGCCCGGGCCTATCGCGCCGGGCGCGACCGGGTCGCGCACTCCGCCGGGGTACAGGAACTGCTCACCTCGGTCTGCGATCTGCGCAACGCCACGCCCTACCTCTACATGACCACCGGCGAGACCTGGCTGAAGAACGAGGCGCTGGGCGAAGAGGTGTTCGGTCCGCTCGGCCTGATCGTCGTGGTGAAGGACATGGACGAGATGACCGCCCTGGCGCGCTCGCTGCACGGCCAGCTCACCTGCACCGTCCACATGGACGACGAGGATGCCGAGGCGGCGCGACCGCTGATCTCGATCCTCCGGCGCAAGGCGGGACGGTTGCTCGCCAACGGCTTCCCGACCGGCGTCGAGGTGTGCGACTCGATGGTCCACGGCGGGCCCTATCCCGCCTCCACCAACTTCGGCCACACCTCGGTGGGGACGCTGTCGATCCGCCGCTTCCTGCGGCCCGTCTGCTACCAGAACATGCCGGCGAGCGTGCTGCCCGAAGACCTCGTCTGATCCATTCGCCCGGGCCGGCCCGTCGGCCACCCGGGCGGACCGCCGGCGTCGTCACCGATCGAGCGAGCCACGGGTCTCGGCGCAAGTCGCGTCCACGACCTCCGGGCCGACGCGCGAGCCTTCCGGTCCGTCTTTCCGAATTCGCTCGGCCGCTATCCGCGGACCGCCGGACGATCGCCGTCGCACCGGGGAGAACTGTCGAAATAGCCCCGGACGTTGAGGATGATGTGGTCGATGTGGCTGGCGACGACCCGGGCGACCTCGGCCGCGTCACGCGCTCTCAGCCCGGCGATGATTTCGCGGTGCTGGCGGTAGGTGCGATCCTTGCCGCCGACCTGTCGCGCCGAGAGGTAGCGCACCCGCCACAGCCGGGCGAGGTAGGCGCCATGGGTCTCGGCGAGCGAAGGGTTGTGCGAGGCTCGGGCGATCGCCCGGTGGATCTCCATGTCGATCTCGAACAGGTCGAGAGGGTCGGCGTCCGGCGGTGCGCCGTCCAAGCGATGCTGCAACTCGGCGATCGCCTCGATTTCCTCGACCGAGGCGTTGCGGCACGCCAGTTCCCCCGACAGCACTTCCAGCGCGCGGATCACGTCGATGTCGTCGATCACCTCGCGCAGGCTCGGGTTCGCGACGATCGGGCTGCGGGACGGGCGCAGTTCGATGAGCCCCTCCTTGGCCAACACCCGGATCGCCTCGCGCATCGGCGTACGGCTGACGCCGAGCTCGGCGGCGTTGTCGCGTTCCTTCACGCTGTCGCCCGGCTTCAGTCGCCCGACCAGGATGCTGCGGCGCAATCGGCTGGCGATTTCCACGGCAAGTGGCTCGTTGGCCATGCGCCTCGGCACCTATCTTCGGGTCGGCGAACACGATGTGACGATCATCAATACCGCAAGTCGGGCGCCCCGGGTATACCAAGCCGACATTCGGCGGGTGAGGCGCGCGGAATGGTATCGGACCTTCGATCCTCGGTCGAATTCGACGTGGGCTCAGGCAGCCACAGAGGCTGGTTCGATGGGCGGATCGTCATTCATCGGCTTCGATCTTTCCAGCGCCACGTAGCGGGAGCCGCCTCCGCGTGCGAAACGGCGCCGAGCGACTTGACGATCTCGCCCTTGCCGATGGTCTTGCGCAGCTTGTCGGGGACGCGAACGCGGAACTGCCGGACGTTTCCACGCCGAGAAAGTCCGGGCACTCCGGCCATCTGCTCGCCGCCCCGTGCAGCGCCGTCGTGTAGCAGAGCCGCTTCGCAACCCTTCGATTTCCGGGGCTTCCTGGCCATTTCAACAGGATGGCAGGAGAATGGCGGGCCGAGGCCGACGAAACGGAGAACTACACCTACGCTATAGCCCTCCAAAATTAGGATGTGAGCGAACGGCTACAATGGGGTGGTTTGCTGCCTGTCGGTTTCTGGCCTGCGGAAGTGGAAAAGCAGCCATCCAAGTGGCCATCGTTCTCTGACGGCAACGCGCCTAATGGGACATTCAGTTCCACGAACCGGGCGGCCAGAAGTGGACGTTCGACAACAACGACCATAAGCAGGTCTCACTTCCTTCCTTCTGTCTTTCAGTCGGCGGTCAGCACTTCATATGAGAATGTGACGTGCGGAGACACATAGGTCTGAGCGTTTACCTCCGGTTGCACCTCTGATCGGGCGCGCATACGACCCATGTCGCCCTGAACTCATCAAGATGACGCAGGCGCGCGACGAGATCTTCGGAGGCGACTAATGAGACCTGTGCGCGGATAGGTCTCGACGACCGTCATCTGACGTGATTCACTCA
>NZ_DAIPZB010000037.1:0-49807 GCF_036782435.1 Pinisolibacter sp.
CATTAAACGCATCAAATCAACATGATGGTCCAACCGCGCACAGGTCTCATGAGACGGCGCGGTCCGCGTCGCGCCTCGCTCGGGGTACGGGATCAGTCGAAGTTCGGCGGCCGGCCGGCGAGGTTGGCGGCGACGGCTTCGAGTTGGGCGGGCTTGCCGATCACCTCGTGCTGCATCGCCGCTTCGAGCCGCAGACCTTCCGCCGGCGGCGCGAACCACGAGCGATCGAGCAGGGCCTTCATCCGCCTGACGGCGTCGGGCGAGCGGGCGGCGATGTCGCGGGCCAGCGCGTGGGCGGCGGCGAGCGGATCGTCGGCGAGACGGGTGAGGAGGCCGAGGTCGCGCGCTTCCTCGGCCGCGACGATGCGGCCGGTCATGAGCAGGTCCTTGGCGACGTCGATGCGGGTGAGGCGGCGCAGCGCCTGGGTGATGCCCATGTCGGGCACCAGACCCCAGCGGATCTCCATCACCGACAGCCTAACGTCGGGCGCGGCGATGCGGATGTCGGCGCCCAGGGCGATCTGCAACCCGCCGCCGAAGGCGACGCCGCGCAGCGCCGCGATCACCGGGATCTCGAGCTCCTGCCAGACGTAGGAGGGCTTCTGAAAGAGATTGGCGATCTCGCCGGGGGGAAGATCGAAGAGCCGCGCGGTCAGGGCGTCGAGGTCGGTCGCGAGCGTCCGGAACATCGCCAGATCGAGGCCGGCGCAGAAGTCGGCGCCCTGCCCGGTCAGCACCACGGCGCGAACGCTTCGGTCGCGCTTCAGCGCCTCACCGGCGGCGGCGATCTCCTCGAACATCGCCATGTCCAAGGCGTTCTTCTTGTCCGGGCGCGCCAACGCCACTTCCGCCACCCGATCGGCGATCGTCACTTCGACCCGCGCCATCGTCACCTCCCGTCGCTGCCTCGTGGCAGAGGCCGGAGGCGCCGATGCGCCCGGCCTCCGAAGACACGCGATTTCTCATCCGTATCGGTGGCATGAGAAATCGCGTCAGGAATACCATCGGTCATTTCCATGCCCGCCGGTATCGCCGGCATAGCGCCGAAATCGACGGACGGCGAGAGCGACGTCGGCGCGAGGGCGAGATCGGCCGCGCCGAGGACGGCGGCCTCAGAACAGGCCGACGAGGCCGAGGAGCGTCGGTGCGGCGACCACCGCGACGCCGGCGAGCCAGACGCCGATCGACTTCGGCGTCGACGTCTCGAGCCCGCGCGAGCTTTCGTAGATCGCCGCGGGCACACCGCCGATCAACACGGTCATCAGCGAGATGAACAGCGAAGTGAAGTAGAGCAGCAGGATCGGGCTGGTGAGGAAGAAGCTCGCGGCGAAGGGCTTGAACAGGAAGAAGACCGGATCGAAGTACGGCGAGAAGTGCATGCCGTTGAGCAGCGAGAGGCCGGCGACGACCATCAGAAGGACGTCGCGTTGCATCATGGCCTGGCGTTCGTCGTCGTCGATCATGACTCAGCCTCCGATCCGCGGCGCGAGGCCGGTGAGCGCGAAGCCCAGGAACAGCGCCATGCGCAGCGCCATCAGCCAGGCGACGGCGAAGACCATCACCAGACCGCGCGGCACGATCTTCGGCGTCACCGCCGCGACCACCTTCAGGATCGGGTCGGTGACGTTGCGAAACACCCGCATCAGCACCCGGTCGCTGTCGACGCCGAAGAACACCGACAGGAGATAGCGCCCGATCAGGGTGTAGATCGCCGCGGCCAAGAGGAAATTGGGGAGGTGGAAATACCAGTGGGAGACGAGACTGTCGGTCGCTGTCACTTGGATGACCCGTCGTGTCCGGCCGTCGGCCGGGTGTTCTCGATGAAGAAGGGCGGGTGCAGCACCCGCCCTTCCCGTTTCGTCAGGAACGCGATCAGTGCGACGGCAGAGCCGCGTCCTTGTCGCGCATGATCAGATCGCCGGACGGACGACGGGTGGCGTCGACCATGTCCTGGATCTCCTGCGACGGCGCCCTGGTCAGCAGCGAGCCGACGATGACGCCGAGGAAGCCGACCGGCATGCCGAACAGCGCGGCGGAGATGTTCTTCACGCCGAACCAGTTGGCCACGGCCTGCGCCTGCTTGTCGAGAGCCACCCAGGCGGCGTCCTTGGCGGCGCCGGCCGCCGCGGAAGACCACGCGGTCTGCAACTCGACGAACTTCGCCTTCGCGGCGGGCGCCGAACCCGACAGCCAGCTCCACGTCTCGTAGAAGGAGACCGCATAGTAGCGGGTTCCGACCAGATAATAGACGCAGACGCCGAAGCCGGCGAGCATGCCGATGATGGCGCCGGGCGTGTTGGCCCGCTTCCACCACACGCCGAGAACCAGCGCCGGGAAGATACCCGCCGCCGCCAACGAGAAGGCCCAGGCGACCATCGACAGGATGTCCGCGGGCTTGGTCGAGGCGACGTAGGCCGCGAAGATGGCCACGAAGAGGAGCAGCACCCGCGACGCGATCAGACGAGTCTTGGTCGGCGCGTTGGGGTTGATCATCTTGTAGTAGACATCGTGCGACAGCGCGTTGGCGATGGCGAGCAGGAGACCGTCGGCGGTCGACAGCGCGGCGGCGAGACCGCCGGCGGCGACCAGACCGGCGATCACATAGGGCATGCCCGCGATCTCCGGGGTGGAGAGCACGATCACGTCCGTGTTGATCGACAGGTCCTGCAGACGGAGCATACCGCCCTGGTTGGCGATCTTGCCGCAGGCGGCGATCACCGATTGTGCATCCACGGCATTGGCGCCGCAGACTTTCACCAACCCGATCTTGCCGTAGGTGTAGATCCACTGCGGCAGGTCGGCGAGCGCCGTGCCCTTGTTGATCAGGCTGTAGACTTCCAGCTTGGAGAAGGCCGCGTAGGCCGGGGCCGAGAAGTAGAGCAGGAAGATGAAGAACAGCGACCAGGCCACCGACGAACGCGCGTCACGCACCGACGGGGTGGTGAAATAGCGCATCAGGATGTGCGGAAGCGACGCCGTGCCGACCATCAGGCAGAGGATCAGCGCGAAGTAGTTCAGCGGGTCGTAGTCGGTGAAGGGCTTGATGTGCGGCTTGGCGAAGGAGACCGCGCCGGCGGCGTCCTTGATCACCGGAGCCATGCCCTTGGCGGCGAGGCTGTTCTCCAGATTGGTGATCTCCTGGAGGGCCTGGCCGTAGGTGAGCTGCGGCAGCGGGATGCCGAACTTCTTGGCCGACAGGATGACGATCGGCAGGAGGTAGGCGACGATCAGCACGATGTACTGGGCCACCTGCGTCCAGGTCACCGCCTTCATGCCGCCGAGCATCGAGCAGAGCAGGATGCCGAGGAGACCCGCATAGACCGCGATGGTGAAGTCGAGATCGAGGAAGCGCGAGGCGATGAGGCCGGTCGCGTAGATCTGCGCCACCACGTAGGTGAACGAGCAGGAGATCAGCACGATGACCGCGATGAGGCGCGTCGTGTTGCCACCGTAGCGCTCGGCGAAGAAGTCGGGAACCGTGAAGGCGCCGAACTTGCGCAGGAACGGCGCGATCAGCACCGCCACCAGCACGTAACCGCCGGTCCAGCCGAGCACGAAGGCGAGGCCATCGTAGCCGAGCAGGAAGAGCGTGCCGGCCATACCGACGAAGGAGGCGCCGGACATCCAGTCCGCACCCGTCGCCATGCCGTTGTAGAACGCCGGCACCTTTCGACCGGCGACGTAGTACTCGCCGACCTCGGAGGTGCGCGACAGCACGCCGATCAACGCGTAGACGGCGATCGTCAGGAAGACGAAGCCGTAACCGATGAATTTGTTGGGAACACCGAGCTGTTCCAGGATCCCCAGGAACACCACGAAGGCGAAGAACCCACCCGTGTAATAGGTGTAGATCTTGCCGAGATTGGAGATGAAATCTCCGCCGGACTTGGCTTCCGCCATGATCTCACCCCCCTCAATCTTCTTCGGCCACGCCTTCTTCGCGATCGATGTTGTCTTGCTTCTTGGCGAAGACGAACAGCATCACGACGAAGGCGAGGAGCGAACCCTGAGCCGCCATGTAGAAGCCGAGCGGAAAGCCGGCGATCACGATGGAGTTCAGCGAATTGACGAAGAAGTGGATCACGAAGCCGAAGAACAACCAGAGTCCCAGCATCGTCCACATCAGGCCACTGGTTCTCTGCCAGTGGCGGGCTGCATCTCGAGACATTTCGTTTCCTCGCCTGGAGTCATTGTTTTGGCTTGTTCAGGCGGAGAACGTGCGATTCCGAGCGCGCCAGCGCACGGCCCGGTTCGACACCTCCCCACGAACACGCTAGACAGCCATTCGACGAAAGACCAATCATACTTTAGCCCAATATGTGGCGAAGTATCTCTATTTCGCAATGCACTATTTATTTCGCTATGCGGCATGCATATGCTCGAGAACAATTTTCGTTCGCCCACCGACTTGGTATCGGCCGGGCGCCCGAAGGTCGACTTCGCAACGCAAGATTGACCACCAACTCCGGTTTCGGGAAACTTCACGGGTCCATGTGAATTTTCGAACGATTCACATCTCGCGTTCTTCTCCGCCGATCGACGAGGTCCGCATGGTCTCCAATGCCTATTCGACGCCGCTGACCGCGCTCGACGCCGTCGTGCTCGACACCGAGACCACCGGGCTCGATGCCAAGTCGGCGCGGATCGTCCAGATCGGTGCGGTACGCGTCCACGGAACCGAGGTCGACGTCGGCGATCGCTTCGACACGCTGGTCCAGCCGGGGATCGCGATCCCGCCGGAGACCACCCGGGTCCACGGCATCGCCGATGCGGACGTCGCCGGCGCACCGCGTTTCGCCGAGGTCGAACCACGCTTTGCCGCCTACCTCGGCCGGTCGGTGCTGATCGGCCACACGCTCTCCTTCGACCTCGCCATGCTGAAGCGGGAGTACGGGCTGATCGACCAGCCGTGGCGGGCACCGCGCTTCCTCGACGTGCGCTGGCTCGCCCGCGTCGTCTCCCCCACCCTCGCCCACTACGATCTCGACGGCCTGTGCGCCTGGCTTTCGATCACCAATCCCGGCCGCCACACCGCCATCGGCGACGCCATGGCGACCGCCGGGGTCTTCGCGGCACTGGTGCCGCTGCTGCGCCAGCGCGGCATCCGCACCTTCGCCGAGGCCGCCGCCGCCTGCCGCAAGATCACCGAGATGGAGGCACGCGGCACCGGCGGACTGATCGTCATCGAGACGACGGGGGGCGACGATCAGACGTCGACGCTGGCCAAGATCGACAGCTACCCCTACCGCCACCGGGTGCGCGACGTGATGAGTTCGCCGCCGATCACCGCGTCGTCGAGCGACACGCTGGCCGCGGCGATCGCCGTCCTCGCGGAGAGGCAGATCAGCTCGGTCTTCGTCGAGGCCGACAACGGCGACCTCGGCATCCTCACCGAGCGCGACGTGCTCAAGCGGCTGCACGAGAAGGGCGCGGCGGCCCTCGAGGAGCGGCTCGGGGCGATCGCCACGACGCCGCTGCAGACGGTCTCGGAGAGCGCCTTCGTCTATCGTGCGATCGGCCGCCTCGACCGGTTGGGGCTGCGTCACCTCGGGGTGCGCGACGCCCACGGCAAGGTGATCGGCGCGCTCACGCCGCGCAACCTGTTGCGCCAGCGGGCGAGCGCGGCGATCGCGCTCGGCGACGAGATCGACAGCGCCGCCAATGTCGCCGCCCTCGGGCGGGCCTGGGCGAAGCTGCCGCTGATGGCCAATTCGCTGCTCGAAGAGGATGTCGAACCGCGCATCATCGCCGAGGTGATCAGCTCGGAGATCTGCGTCATGACCCGGCGGGCGGCGCAGATGGCGGAAGCGCGCATGGCGGAGGACGGAAAGGGCGAACCGCCGGTTCCCTACTGCGTCATGGTGCTGGGGTCGGGCGGGCGCGGCGAGAGCCTGCTCGCCGCCGACCAGGACAACGCCATCGTCTTCGAGCGCGGCGAGGCGGGCGGCGCCGAGGACCGGTGGTTCGAGGCGATGGCCACCCACATGTCGGCGATCCTCGACGAGGTCGGCATCCCCTTGTGCAAGGGCGGGGTGATGGCGAAGAACGCGCCGTGGCGGATGTCGCTTCCCGCTTGGCTCGCCCAGATCGACGGTTGGGTGCGGCGGCAGAAGCCGGAGGATCTGCTCAACGTCGACATCTTCTTCGACGGCATCCCGGTGCACGGCGACGCCGCCCTCGGCGAGACGATCTGGAACCACGCCTACGAGGTCGGCGGCCGGGCGCCCGATTTCATCAAGCTCTTGACCATCCACGCCGGCGAGGGTCGCGCGCCGTTCACGCTGTTCGGTGGCCTCAGGACCGACGAGAAGGGGCGCGTCGACATCAAGAAGAACGGCCTGATGCCGATCTTCACCGCCGCCCGCTCGCTCTCCATCCGCCACGGCATCCGGCGGCGCGCGACGCCGGAGCGGCTGCGGGGCCTGCGCGAGATCGGCAAGGGATCGCCCGAGGACATCGAGGCGCTGGTCGCCGCGCATCAGGCGATCCTCGGAGCGATGCTCGCCCAACAGCTCTCCGACACCGAACAGGGCATCCCGCTCTCCACCCGGGTCAACCCGGACGGCATCCCGAAGAAGGCGCGCGCCGCCCTCACCGAGGCGCTGAAGAAGGTCTCGATCGCCACCGATCTCGCCAACGAGGGGCGAATCTGATCGGCTGCGGGCGGATCGACGGACGATCGTGCAACGGTGAGTTTCGTTCGGCGGTCGGCGCGAAGGGGTGAGTGATGAACGACGCCGAAGCCCGAGCTCTGCTCGTCCGCATGTTCGAAGCGGCGATCGCCGCTGCCCAACCCGATCTCTGCATCCCGCCGCACCTGCCGGCGCGACCGAAGGGCCGCACCGTGGTGATCGGCGCCGGCAAGGCCTCGGCCGCGATGGCGCGGGCGGTGGAGAAGGTCTGGGGCCCCCCGCTCGAGGGTCTGGTCGTCACCCGCTACGGCTATGCCGTCCCCTGCGACCACATCGAGATCGTCGAGGCCGCCCATCCCGTCCCCGACGCCGCCGGCGAGGTCGCCTCGCGTCGGCTCCTCGATCTCGTCTCGGATCTCGGCCCGGACGATCTCGTTCTGGCGCTGATCTCGGGCGGCGGATCGGCGCTGCTCGCCGCACCACCGGAAGGTGCGACACTCGACGACGAACGGGCGCTCAACCGTGCGCTGCTCGCCTGCGGCGCCTCGATCGGCGAGATGAACCTCGTCCGCCGCCATCTCTCGGCGATCAAGGGCGGGCGGCTCGCCGCCGCCTGCCATCCGGCGCGGGTCGTCACACTGGTGATCTCCGACGTGCCGGGCGACGATCCGGTCGACATCGCCTCGGGGCCGACGGTCGGTGATCCGACCACCTGCGATCAGGCGCTGGAGATCATTCGCCGGCGAAAGTTCGATCTGTCGGCGTCCCTGATGGAGGTTTTGACCAGTGGACGCGGCGAGAGCGTGAAGCCGGACGATCCGCGTCTCGCCGGCAACGAGGTCAGGCTGGTGGTGACGCCGCAGGCGGCGCTGGAGGCGGCGGCGGCGGTCGGACGGGCGGCGGGCCTCGACGTCCACATCCTCGGCGATGCGATCGAGGGCGAGGCGCGCGACGTCGGCACGGTGATGGCGGGCATCGCCCGTCAGGTGGCCCGGCGCGGCCAGCCGTTCCGCCGTCCCTGCGTCCTGCTGTCGGGCGGCGAGACGACCGTGACGCTGAGGGGGAAGGGGCGCGGCGGGCGCAACGTCGAGTTCCTGCTTTCGACCGCGATCGCCCTCGACGGCGAGGCCGGCGTCTTCGCGCTGGCCGGCGACACCGACGGGGTCGACGGGGTCGAGGAGATCGCCGGGGCGGTGATGACGCCGGACACGCTGGCGCGCGCCTGGGACGCGGGCATCGACCCGAAGGCGAGCCTCGCCGCCAACGACGGCCACGGCTTCTTCGGCGCGCTCGGCGACGCGGTGATCACCGGGCCGACGCTGACCAACGTCAACGACTTCCGGGCGATCCTGATCGTCTGAGCGGCGAAGGCCGACACGGCCTCCCCTCGCCCGGCGATCGCCGGCGATCACGCGCCGGTCACGGCAACGTCGGTGGCGGGTGAAGCGGAAAGATCGCATGAGCGTGGCGAATCCCCTCGCCCACTCGAGACCCCTTCGATGACCGATCCGACCGTCCCCACTTCCCTCCTCACCCGCCGCCGTCTCGTCGGCGGGCTGGCGCTTCTCCCCGCGATGGCGGCGACGATCCGGACGGCGGCGGCGACCTCGGCGGAGGAGGTCTTCGCCGACCCGGACGTGCCGGTGCTCGGCAATCGCAACGGCGACGTCGCCATCGCCATGTGGTTCGATTACCAGTGCCCGTTCTGCAAGAAGGTCGAGCCGGAGATGATGGAGGTGGTGCGGGCCGACGGGAAGGTCGCCGTGCTGCTCAAGGATTGGCCGATCTTCGGCAAGATGTCGGAGACGGCGGCGCGGCTCGCCTGGAGTTCGCGCCACCAGGGCAAGCTCGACAAGGTCCATCGCGGACTGATGGCGATCGAGGGACGGCCGACCGAGGCGCGCGTCGACGCGGCGCTCGCTTCCGCCGGGATCGACCGGGCGCGGCTCGATCGCGACGTCGCCGCCGACGAGGCGGCGTTCCGGGCACTCACCGCGCGCAACGGCGCCCAGGCGGACAGCTTCGGCTTTCCCGGCACGCCGGCCTTCGTCATCGGCTCCTTCGTCTTCGGCGGGGTCCTCGACAAGGACGGCTTCCGCCAGGCGATCGCCGACGCCCGCCGGCAGAAGAAGAAGTGACGGGCGGGTTCAGCTCCCGTCGTGGAGATGCGCCGCCGCCGCGGCGAGGTCGTCGGGCGTGTTGGCATTGAAGAACGGATCGGGCGCGCCCGGGCCTTCCGGCGCGAAGTCGCACCATACGGGGTCGTGGGGTTCGACCCAGGTGAAGACGCGCATGGTCGGCGACGTGGCGAGCCAGTGATCGAGATCGTCGCTGAGCGCCAGCGGCCACAGGCCGAAGACCGGATGGCGACCGCTCGCCGAGCGGGCAAGGACGATGCGGCCGGGTGATGCCCGCTCGACGAAACGGGCGACGAGATCGCGCGGCAGGAAGGGCGCGTCGGTCGCGACCGAGACGAGATGGGTGATGGCGGGATCGCGCGCGGCCCAGGCCATGCCGGCGGCGACGCCGGCGAGCGGGCCGGTGTTGCCGGGGGTGAGGTCGGGAAGGACCGGCAGGCCGAAGCCGGCGAAGGCCGCGGGATCGGCATTGGCGGAGATGGCGAGCCGGCCGACCTGGGGCGCCAGCCGCTCGATCACCCGGGCGATCATCGGAACCCCGGCGAGAGGGCTGAGCGACTTGTCGCGCCCGCCCATGCGGCGCGACAGGCCGCCGGCCAGCACCAGTCCCGCGATCCCGCCGACCCCGTTCATCCCCGATCTCCGACGGCGACCGCGCCGATCACGCCGGCCGCGTCGAGCGGCCGCCCGCGTCAGGTACAACCGCGCGGCGGGCTTGTCGACCGTCGACGAAGCGCCGGTGGATCAGCCGCGGCGCGCCAGGACGAGGGCGGTGAACTCGCGGGCGAGGTCGTCGACGCGGTGGCGTTCGGGGCGATACCACTCGGGCGACCAGTTCATCATGCCGAGAAGGGCGAGTTTCAGGCTGCGGGCGGAAACCCCGGCGCCGGTCGCGCCGGCGGCGACGATCTCCTCGGCGAGGCGATCCCAGATCGCCTCGTAGGCGAGACGATGCGGCCGCGCCGCGTCGCGCACCGGCTCGGGGGCTTCCGAATAGGCATTGAGGCCGGCGGAGGTGTAGTCGCCGAACTCGAGCAGCGCATGGAGATGGGCGCGGATCGCGGTCTCGAGGCGCTCCTCCAGCGAGGCGTTGGCCGCGAGGCCGGCGAGCGCTTCGGTGACGGCGCGATGGACGGCGTCGACGCCGTCGTTCATCACCGCGGCGATGATCTCGTCCTTGGAGGCGAAGTGGTAGTAGATGCTGCCGGCCTTGATGCCGACGGCGTCGGCGATGGTGCGCAGCGTCGTGGCGTGGTAGCCGCGCCGACGCAGGATGCGGGCGGCGGCGTCGAGGATGTCGCGCCGAGACTTCTCGCCGCTGCGCGTGCCGCCCGATGCGGTGTCGTCGACGATCTCGCCCGCGGTCATCTCGTCCTCTCGCTCACAGCCGCTTGGCGACCTCTTCCAGCATCACCTCGGTGGCGCCGCCGCCGATCGATTGCACCCGCGCGTCGCGCGCCATCCGCTCGATCGCCATGCCGGTCATGAAGCCGGAACCACCGTGGCACTGGAGGCAGGCATACATCACCTCGTTGACCAGTTCACCGCAGAACGCCTTGACCATCGAGACCTCGCGCGTCGTGTCGATGCCCTGGCCGTGGCGCCAGGCGGTCATGTAGACGAGCTGGCGCGCCGCCTCGACGCGGGTGGCGGCGAGCGCCAGTTTCTGTCGGATCGCCTGCTTGTCCCACAGGGTGCCGCCGAAGGCGCGGCGCGTCTTGACGTGGTCGAGGGTCAGCTCGAGCGCCGCCCGCGCCTCGCCGACCGCCATGGCGCCGAGGACGATGCGCTCGTTCTGGAAGTTCTTCATGATGGCGTAGAATCCGCGCCCCTCCTCGCCGAGGATCGACCCATCGGGGACGAAACAGCCGTCGAACAGCAATTCGGCGGTGTCGGAGGAGCGCCAGCCGTGCTTGTCGAGGGCGCGGGCGACGGTGAAGCCGGGTGCGCCCTTCTCGACCAGGAACATGGTGACCGAACGGCCCGGCGGGGCGGACGGATCGGTCTTGGCGGCGACGCAGTAGAGATCGCCGTGGACACCGTTGGTGATGTAGAGCTTGGCGCCGTCGAGGACCCAGCCGCCGGCGACCCGGCGCGCCGTGGTGCGGATGCCCTTGACGTCGGAGCCGGCGTCGGGCTCGGTCACGGCGACGGCGGTGATCGTCTCGCCGGCGATGATCGACGGCATCCAGCGACGCTTCTGTTCCTCCGAACCGGCGTTGAAGAGGTGGACCGAGGCCATGTCGGTGTGGACCAGCGCGGTGATCGCCACGCCGGAAAAAGTCGAGCGGCCGAGCTCTTCGGCGAGGATGACCGTCGACAGCACGTCCATCTCCGAGCCGCCGTATTCGGCCGGGTAGCGGATGCCGAAGAAGCCGAGGTCGCCCATCTTGCGCAGCACGGCGCGCGGGGTGGCGCCGTCGATCTCCCACCGATCGGCGTGGGGCTTGACCTCCTCGTCGACGAAACGCGCCACCTGTCGGCGCAACAGGGTGTGTTCGGGGGTCAGGAACGGAAAGGCGTCGTCCTGATCGGCGGCGATGCGGGAGGCCATGAGCGATCCTTTCGGCTTGACCTAACAAACGTTAGACAGTCTAATGAAGCCGGTCAAGGCATCCTCGAACCCGACGGCCCGACATGACGACCGGCACCTCGTTCCACGACCTCGTCGCCACCTTGCGCGAGCGCCACCGCGCCGTCCTCGCCGGCGGTGGCGCGGCGCAGAAGGCGCGCCATCATGCCCGCGGCAAGATGGCGGTGCGCGACCGGATCGATCGGCTGCTCGACGTCGGCAGCCCGTTCCTGGAACTGTCGCCGCTCGCCGCCTGGGGCCTCTACGGCGGCGACGTCGCGTCGGCGGGCATCGTCACCGGCATCGGCCTCGTCCACGACACGCCGTGCATGGTCATCGCCAACGACGCGACGGTGAAGGGCGGGTCGTTCTTCGCCGAGACCGTCCACAAGCACTCGCGCGCCCAGGAGACCGCCGAGGAACACCGCCTGCCCTGTCTCTATCTGGTCGACTGCGGCGGCGCCTATCTGCCCGAGCAGGATCGCGTCTTTCCCGACCGCGACCACTTCGGCGGCGCCTTCTGGCGGCAGTGCCGCATGTCGGCGGCGGGCATTCCGCAGATCTCGGCGGTGTTCGGCGGCTCGACCGCCGGCGGCGCCTACATCCCGGCGCTGTCGGACGAGGTGGTGATGGTGCGCGGCACCGGCCGCATCCACCTCGGCGGGCCGCCGATCGTCAAGGCGGCGATCAACGAGATCGTCGACGGCGAGACGCTCGGCGGCGCCGACATGCACACCACCGTCTCGGGCGTATCGGATCATGTCGCCGCCGACGAGAAGGAGGCACTGGCGAAAGTGCGCGCGATCGTCGCCTCGTTCGGCGACCTGCGTCGGATCGCTCCGCCGCCGTTCCCGGCGCGGCCGCCGGAGGCCGGTCGATCGGCGCTCGTCGACGTGGTTCCGACCGATCTCAAGCAGCCCTACGACGTCCACGAGGTGATCGTCCGGATGGTCGACGAGGGCTCGATCCACATCTTCAAGCCGGACTATGGCGAGACGCTGGTCTGCGCCTTCGCCCGCATCCACGGCCACCCGGTCGCCATCCTCGCCAACAACGGGGTGCTCTTTTCCGAATCCTCGGTGAAGGGCGCGCATTTCATCGAGCTGGCCGACCAGCGGCAGATCCCGCTCCTGTTCCTGCAGAACATCACCGGCTTCATGGTCGGCACCGAGGCCGAGCGCGGCGGCATCGCCAAGCATTCGGCGAAGCTCGTCTACGCCGTGTCGAACGCCCGTGTGCCGAAATACACGGTGATCATCGGCGGCTCCTACGGGGCGGGCAATTACGGCATGTGCGGCCGCGGGTTCCGGCCGCGCTTCCTGTTCTCCTGGCCGAATTCGCGCATCGCCACCATGAGCCCGGAGGTGGCGGCCACCGTGGTCACCGACCTGCGGCGGGCGAGCCTCAAAGGAGCGGCCGACGACGACGTCATCGCCGACCTCGACCGGCGGACGCGGGCGCAGTTCAGCGAACAGAGCGATCCCTACTACGCCACGGCGCGGCTGTGGGACGACGGGATCCTGGAGCCGGACCAGACCCGCGACGTGCTCGGCCTGTGTCTGTCGCTCGCCGCCGGGGAGCCACGCGACACCGCGCCTCGGCCGGTCTATCGGATGTGAGGGCGCGATGTTCGACAGCCTGCTGATCGCCAATCGCGGCGAGATCGCCCGACGCATCATCCGCACGGCGCGGCGCATGGGCCTGCGCACCATCGCCGTCCACTCGGAAGCCGACGCGGGCGCGCCGCACGTGCGCGAGGCCGACGAGGCGCTGTGTATCGGTCCGGCGCCGGCGCGCGACAGCTATCTCGACATCGAAGCGATCCTGCGCGCCGCCCGCGCGAGCGGGGCGCAGGCACTCCATCCCGGCTACGGCTTCCTGTCGGAGAACCCGCGGCTGGCGGCGGCCTGCGCCGCGGCGGGCATCGTCTTCGTCGGCCCGCCGGCCGAGGTGATCGCGACGATGGGCTCGAAGATCGAGGCGAAGCGGCTCGCCGCGGCGGCCGGCGTGCCGACCATCCCCGGCTTCGCCGACGACACCGGCGACGATGCTGCCTTCCTGCGGGCGGCGGGCGAGGTCGGGCTGCCGGTGATGATCAAGGCCTCGGCCGGTGGCGGCGGCAAGGGCATGCGGGTGGTGACGCGGATGGACGACCTCGCCGCCGCGGTGGCGACGGCGCGGCGCGAGGCGATGGCGGCCTTCGGCGACGATCGGCTGCTGATGGAGCGGCTGGTCGGCGAGGCGCGTCACGTCGAGGTGCAGATCGCCGCCGATGATCACGGCCGGGTCGTCCACCTCTTCGAGCGCGACTGCTCGGTGCAGCGTTCCAATCAGAAGGTGCTCGAGGAGGCGCCGGCGCCGAACCTGCCGGACCCCGTCCGGCAGCGGCTCCTCGGCGACGCGGTGCGGCTGGCGAGCACCATCGGTTACCGCAATCTCGGCACCATGGAGTTCCTCGTCGACGCGACCAGCGGCGAGCATTTCTTCCTGGAGATGAACACCCGGCTGCAGGTGGAACACCCGGTCACCGAGATGGTCACCGGGCTCGATCTGGTCGAGTGGCAGCTGCGCATCGCCGCCGGCGAGCCCCTCCCCCTCGCCCAGGACGAAATCCGCCTCACCGGCCACGCCATCGAGGCGCGGCTCGCCGCCGAACGGCCGCAGGAGGGCTACGCCCCGGCGAGCGGCACGATCGCTCTGTGGCGCGAGCCGCGTGGCGCGGGGGGCAGGGTCGACGCCGGCGTCGAGACCGGATCGCGGGTCGGCGTCTTCTACGATTCGATGATCGCCAAGGTGATCGCCCATGGCGCGACGCGCGAGGAAGCGGTGAAGAAGCTCGCCCGCGCCCTCGACGAGACCGCGGTTCTCGGGCTCTCCACCAATCGTGCCTTCCTCGCCGACATCGTCGCCACCCCGGCCTTCGCCGAAGGCGCGGCGACGACGAGCCTCCTGCCGCGGACCTGGCCCGAGGGCTGGCGGCCGGCGGACGAGAGGCCCGACGACCACGGTCCGCTGGTGGCCGGATGCCGGGTGAGCGTCCATGATGAAACGGGATCGACGCCCTGGCATCGCCTGCGCGGGTTCCGGGTGATGGCGGCGTCGGGGCGCGACTGCACCCAGCCGGTGAGCGTCACGGTCGACGGCGAGAGACACGAACACCTCGTCCGCATCGACGGCAACCGCACCGCGGTCCAGCTCGGCGACGCGTGGTGCGAGATCGACCTCGCGCGCCGCGGCGATCATCACGTCGTCACCCTCGCCGGGCGGCCGGAGCGCGGCATCGCCGTGGTCGACGGGGCGTCGGTGGCGCTGCGCTTCGGCGGCGACGAGATCTCGGCCGAAGTGCATCATGTCGGCGACTTCGACGTCCACCGGCGCTCGAGCGACAGGGACGACGGGCGACTGGTCGCCGCCATGCCGGGGCTGGTGGCGGAGATCGCGGTCATGGTCGGCGACGTCGTCGCCGAGGGGCAGCCGGTGGTGACGCTCGAATCGATGAAGCTGTTCCACACGCTCACCGCCCCGCGCACCGCCCGCATCGCGGCGATCGAGGTCGGCGCCGGGCAGGCGATCGAGAAGGGGCGCGTCCTCGTCGTCTTCGCCGACGCCGATCCCGAGGCCGGAGCGCCCGCCACTTGACCGTTCCGCGTCGCGCACCGACGACGATCCGCCCGAAACGCATCCATCGCCACGAAAGGTTCCCTCCGATGGCCGGTCTCTACTTCGAGGAATTCCATGTCGGGCAGGAGTTCCGTCACGCCCTGTCGCGGACGGTGACCGAAGACGACAACATGGACTTCAGCTTGCGGACCATGAACCCGCAACCGCTGCACATCGACGCGCATTTCGCCGCCGAGAGCGAGTTCGGCCAGCGCATCGTCAATTCGCTGTTCACGCTCGGGTTGATGATCGGCATGAGCGTCGGCGACACGACACTCGGCACCACCATCGCCAATCTCGGCATGAGCGACGTGCGCTTCCCCGCGCCGGTGTTCCATGGCGACACGCTGAAGGTCGTGACCGGCATCGTGTCGCTGCGCGAGAGCCGGTCGCGGCCCGAGGCCGGTATCGTCGAGTTCGAGCACAGCTGCTTCAACCAGCGCGGCGAGCTCGTGGCGATCTGCCGGCGCAGCGGGTTGATGAAGAAGAAGCCGAAGACCGAAGGGGCGTGAGGCGCACGACCGGGCGATCGTCCGACCGAAGGCGGCCGGGCTTCAATTCGTCGGCGTCAACATCCTCGCCGGGCCGCGCTCGGGGGTGAGGGTGCGACGGGCGGCCGCGGCGCCGGGCGGACGCGTCGCCCTGAGGAATCCGTTGAAGACCGGGTTGGCGAGGGTGGCGTCGCGGCCGGCGCCGATCAGCAGATCGACCTCCTCGGGCGGCAGGACGAAGCGGGTGGCGATCTTCTGCAGCTTGTCGCGGCGATCCGGCAGCTGGTCGAAGGCGACCTCGCCGGAGAGCATCTTCACGTCGCGGCAGTTCCAGCCCTTGGTGGTGCCGACGTAGCGCGTCACCTCGGCCGGGGTGAGCTTGCAGCGCCATTCGACGAGGTCCTGCTGCCAGCGGGCGATGGTCAGCTGGAAGGCGTCGAAGCCCTGGCGCACCGATGCGTCGATGCCGGTGTCGATCACCGCCATCAGGAGCGGCGTCACCGTCGGCCCCTGACGGGTGCGGGCCCAGTCGGTCTCGGAGGCGCGCCCCGAATTGACCACCAGGAACATCGCCCGCTTCAGCCGCGCCGCCTGACGCGGCGACAGCGGCGCATGCGGCGCGTCGGCCGCGGCGCGGGCGATGGTGAGGCCGGAGAGGCCGAAATTGTCGGTGAGGCCGCCGTCGAGCAGGCGGATGTACTTCATCTTCGCCGGATCGCGATAGGCGGCGAGCGCCCGGGCGTTGGCCTTGAGGAGCGCCGGCGCGGCGGCGTGTTCGGAGGCGTAGCGGGCCCAGCGCGGCATCTCCCAGGCACAACGCTCGGGGAAGGTCTCGAGCGACACCGGCGCGAAGATCACCGGCACCGCGGCGGAGGCCGCGACGGCTTCGGAGATCGGCAGGGTCGCGAGATCCGAACAGAAGGAGCGGAAGGTGTCGGGCTCGAAGACGAAGGGCGAGTGGTTGGCGATGTCGGAAGCGTTGAGCCACACCGTCGGCCGCTTCTTCTCCAACAGGCGGGCGAAGGTGGCGCCGTGGAAGAGGTTGCGGTCGAGCCAGCGCGGCAGGTTGGAGCGGTCGTTGGCGCCGCCGGCGTAGACCCGCATCAGGGTGCCGGGATTGAGCGGGTTGTCGTTGAGATCCTCCTCGGCGTTGCGCAGCAGGAACTTCTCGCGGAAATCGGCGAGCGCATCGCGGCCCTTCAGGCCGAAATAGGCGGCGGTCACCGAGCCGCCGGAGACGCCGGAGACGAAATCGACGCGATCGATCAGCTTCGCCGAGCGACCGCCGGGGCCGGCGAGGTCGGTCTCGGCGAAGGCCTGGAGCACGCCGAAGGAGAAGGCCGCGGCGCGGGTGCCGCCGCCGGAGAAGGTGAGGCCGACGAGGGTCTCGCCGTCGCCGTCGTCGGGGAAGAGCGCCGCCATCGTCGGCGGCTGGCCGGCGCCGTCGGTCGCCCGGTTGATCGGTGCGTCGTCGAGGCTGGCGCAGCCGGCGACGAGGAGGGCGAGCGCCGGCGCGAGGTGGGCGAGCGCCCGTCGGAGCGGGGACCGGAGGAGGAGCGAGATCGTCGGCATCGGGGTCCCGTTCGGCGAGGGTTCGGCGGCCGACACCGACTGTGTCGGAAATCCCCGAGGCTTGTCGAGAGGGCAGCACGGCGGTCGCACGTCCATCTCGCGCCGGAAACGATTACGATCGCCGTCATCCGCCCTTCGCCACGTTTACCGCAAGTCGGCTCTCTGGCAGGCTGCGGCCGAAATCCGGCCTCCGCCCTCTCCGCCATGGATCCGCGCGACATGACCCCGACCCTCTCCGCCCTCGTTCGTGACGTGCTGCGGCCGCTCGCCGGCCTCGGTGCGGTTCTCCTGATCACGACCGGCGCCGCGGCCGGTCTCCTGGCGACGACCGGCGTCGCCGCCGCCGCGCCGCAGAGCCGGGCACTGCTGGTCGGCGTCTCAGACTATCCGAAGGAGACGGTCGGCGATCTGCAACTCGCCGGGCCGAAGAACGACGTGGCGCTGATGATCGACACGCTCGCCCGCCTCGGCGTGCCGGCGAAGAACACGATCGTGCTCGCCGACGGGCTCGAAAGCACCACCGCCGGGCGACCTGCCGACGGCCTGCCGACACGCGGCGCCATCCTCGGCGCGCTCGACCGGCTCGCGGCCGAAGCCGGTCCCGGCGACTTCGTCCTGGTCTATCTCTCCGGCCACGGATCGCAACAGCCGATGGTCGACGCCTCGCGCCACGAGGTCGCCAAGGCCGACGGGCTCGAGGAGATCTTCCTGCCGATCGACATCGGGCCGTGGGAGGATTCGGTCGGGGCGGTGAAGAACGCCCTGGTCGACTGGGAGCTCGGACGGGCGGTGACAGCGATCCGCGCCAAGGGCGCGCGGGTCTGGGTGGTGGTCGACGCCTGTCACTCCGGCACGATGACCCGCGCCGGCGCCGACGCGGTCGCCAAACAGGTGCCGCCCTCGGTGTTGCACATCCCGGAGAAGGCCCTCGCCGAGGCCCACGCGAACGCGGTGGCGAAGACCGCCGCGGCGACGCGCGGCGCGGTGCGGACGCGTCCGGCCGGCTGGGGTTTCGGCGCCGTCGTCGGCGGTCCGGCCAAACCGGCGACGCCCGCTCCGGCCGCGGCAGCGGCGGCTCCGGCGAGTGGTGCGGCGAAGGCTGCGCCCGGCGGTTACGTCGGCTTCTTCGCCGCCTGGCCGGATCAGGTGGCGCTGCAGAAGGCGCTGCCGCGCGGCTACGGCGCCGGCGAGCGGCGGCCGCAGGGCGTGCTGACCTTCTACCTCGCCCAGGCGCTGCGCAGCGGCCGGGTGTCGACGTTCCGCGACGTCGCCCATCGGGTGATGGCCGGCTACGACCAGTTCGGTCAGGCGCCGACGCCGATGTTCGAGGGCGATCTCTCCGCCGACGTCCCCGGTGGCGCCGGTTCGGGCGTGCTGCGTTGGCCGGTGGAGGCGGACGGCAAGTCGCTGAAGGTCGGCGCCGGCATCGTCGACGACCTCGGCGTCGGCGCGGTGGTGGCGCTCGCCACCGCCGACGCACCCGAAACGCCGCGCGCCTTCGCCCGCGTCGCCGAGGCGGGACCGGCCCGCGCCTGGCTCGAACCGATCGAGCGCGGCGGCATGCGCTTCGATCCGGCGCTGGCGCGCGAGAGCCTGCTCGCCACGCTGGTCGAGCGCAACGCCGACTTCCAACTCTCCGTCGCCCGGCCGCCGAAGCGCGCCGACACGGCGACGGCGGCGATCGCCGCGGCGCTCGACACGCTGGCGGCGGAGCCGGAAACGGTCGTTCGTCTGGTCGAAGCGAACGAGCCGGCCGACCTGCGCCTCCACGTCGAAGAGGGACGGCTGTGGCTGGTGAGCGAGGGCGCCGATCTCGTCACCGCGGGGCGCGACCGCTCGCCGTCACTGCCGCTCGAAGGCGCCGCCTCGGCCGAGACGGTCGGCGCGGTGAAACGGGCGCTCGCCGGTTTCGCCAAGGCGCGCAATCTCGTTCGCATCGCCGGGATGGTCGGCGCCGGGCCGCTCGGCGGGTCGCTCACCGTCGAGCCGTTCGTGGTGCGCGACGTGGGGCTCGCTCCGGCCGGCGCGGCGGCGCCGGACGATCGGCCCTGCGCCGAGCTGAAACTCGACCGGCTGCCGGAGACGGCGAAGCCGATCGGCGACGCACTCCCCGACCTCGGCCATTGCGACGCCCTCTATTTCCGCCTGACCAACGGCGGCGCCAAGCCGATCGACGTGACGCCGCTCTACGTCGACGGCGCCGGCGGCATCGCCTACATGGGGCCGCCCGAGGGGCTCCGGCTCGAGCCCGGCGTCGCCGGCCGGCTGGTGCCGCTGCGCATCGTCACCTGGAGCCGGCGGTCGAAAGCGCCGCTGCCGATCGGCCGCGAGCGACTGCTGTTCGTCGCCGTCGAGGTCGAGGGCCGCACCGCGCTGCCGGCGGACTTCCGCTATCTGGCGCAGGCCGTCCCGGCGACGAGTTCGACGCGCGGCGGCGCGGCGCCCGGGACATTCCGCGGCCTGCTCGAACGCGCCGCCTTCGGTGGACCGGGTACCCGGACCGCCACCGCCCCGACCACCCTCGGCGCGGCCGGCATCGTCGATTTCGGCTGGCGGGTGGTCGCCCCCGAAGGGGCGAAGTGAGGCGGGCGCCCCGGAGCGAACCGACGGAAGATCAGATCTCCGCCGGACGCGCCCGGATCACCACTTCGAGGCCGGGATCGGCCGGGCGAAGGTCGATCTTCATGCCGTGGCGCAGGGCGACGGCGCGCACCAGCGGCAGGCCGAGGCCGTGGCCGGGCACCGAGGCGGTCGCCTCGGCGCGGGTGAAGCGTTCGAAGGCGGCGGCCTCGAAGCCTTCCGGCAGTCCGGGTCCGCGATCACGGACGGTGAGGCGGATGTCGCCGCCGCTTCGCGTCAGGGCGATGTCGATGGTACCGCCCTCGGGCGAGAACTTGACGGCGTTGTCGACGAGATTGGCGATCATGCGGGTGAGCAGCAGCCGCTCGCCGAGCACCACCGCCGGCGCGACGGCGACGGCGAGGCGCACCGCCCGGTCCTCCGCCACCCCTTCGTAGAGATCGACGACGTCGCCGACCACCTCGGCGAGATCGACATGGGCGAGGCCGCGGGCATCGCCCGCCGCCGCCTCGGTGCGGGCGATGTCGAGGAGGGCGGCGAAGACGGCGATGAGTTCGGCCGATTCGGCGATGGCGTCGTCGAGCGCCGGTACCGCACCTCTCGATCCGGGGTCGGCTTCGGCCTCGCGGCGGGCGCGCTCGAGGCGCGAGCGCAGGCGGGCGAGCGGTGTGCGGGTCTCGTGGGCGATCTGATCGGAGAGGTGATGGACGCCGGCGACCAGAGCAGCGATGCGGTCGAGCATGGCGTTGACGTGGGCGGCGAGGCGGCCGAACTCGTCGTGGCCCGACCCGGCGACACGCGCGGTGAGATCGCCGGCCTCGACGGCGCGGGCGGTGGCGTTGACCCGTTCGACCCGTTCGAGCAGGCGGCGGCCGACCACGACCGTGACGGTCGCGGCGACGAGCAGGGCGAGGAAGATGGGGATGGCCAGATCGCCGGCGAGCCGTGCCATCACCGCCTCGCGCTCGGCCCGGTCGTGGGCGACGAGCAGATCCGGCCCGCCGGCGATGCGACGGATCACCCCGGACCAGGCGACGCCGGAGACCGGATCGCGGAACCGCACCACCTCGCCGTCGGGGGCGAGATCGTTCGGCCAGGCGTCGAAGTCGCCGGCGATCTTCTCACCCTCGGGGCTCACCACCAGATGGACGCGACGATGGCCCTCGGCGCCGGTCTCGCCACGGCGCCGGTCGACCGCTCGGGCGAGCGCCGCGGTGCCGCCTTCGCGCCAGACGTCCTCGAGGCCGGTGGCGTCGGTGCGGATGGTGTCGAGGATGCGGCGCTCCATCGCCGTCGACACCGTCGCCCACACGGCCGCGGCGAGGACGAGGGCGGCGGCGAGGAAGACGGCAGCGATGACGCCGACGAGGCGCAGCGTCGAGGAGCGCGAGAAGCGGCCGACGAGCGGCGGAACGGGCGCGGTCACGGCGCGTCCGCCGCCAGCATGTAGCCCTCGCCGCGGGCCGAACGGATCACCGTGCCGTCGAAGCCGTCGTCGATCTTGCCGCGCAGGCGGGAGACGTGAACGTCGACGACGTTGGTCTGGGGATCGAAGCGCAGCTTCCACACCCGTTCGAGCAACAGCGAGCGCGGCACGTAACGGCCGGCATGCTCGGCGAGGCAGCGCAGCAGTTCGAACTCCTTGGGCGACAGGGCGACGTGACGGCCGGCGCGATGCACGGTGCGCGCCTTCACCCGGATCTCGATGTCGCCGACGAGCAGCACCTCCGGGTGCGGCTCGATACGGGCGCGGCGCAGCAGGGCGTGGACGCGGGCGAGGAATTCGTCGTCGGAGAAGGGCTTGGCGAGGTAGTCGTCGGCGCCGCGCTCGAGGCCGTGCACCCGGTCGCCGGAGAGCCCGAGGGCGGAGACGACCATGATCGGTGTGGTCACGCCGAGGGCGCGGAGCCGATCGATGACGTCGAGCCCTTCGAGGCCCGGCAGCATGCGGTCGGTGACGATCAGGTCGAAGGGGCTTGCCGCGGCGCGACGCAATCCGTCGGCGCCGTCGGCCGTCGTCTCCGTGGTGAAGTCGCGGCCGGCGAGGAGGTCGGCGACGTGGCCGGCCATGACCGCGTCGTCTTCGATGATGAGGGCGCGCAAGGCCATCGGAGGCTCCATCGGCCGATCAGAAAAGGTGACTCGAAAGGGCTTCGGCATTGGAGCCGAAAGGCGCGTCGGCGTCGAGACGTCCGCGCGGTCCGAGCACGACGAGGCGGGTGGTGTCGCCGCGCCGCACCAGGAGGGCGACGCCACCCGGCACGGGCGCCGCCTCCGCCGCCCTGAGGAGCGACGCGCCGCCCTCGCCTTCGATCCGGCGGCCGGCGACGGCGAGCAGTTCGTCGCCGGCGGCGAGACCGGCGGATCCGGCCGGCGTGTCGGGGGCGACGGCGGCGATGCGGCGGGAAGCGCCGGGCTCGAGATCGACGCCGAGAGCGACCGGCTCGGGCGCCGCGGTGGGCGGCCGTGGTCGTATCGCCGCAGCGAGGCGGACGGTGACGGTGCGGTCGCCCTCGGCCGCACCCGCGGTCAGACGCAGAAGGTCGCCGGGTCGCAGGGTCTCGAGGGCGCGGGCGAGATCGCGCGGTCGCTCGAGCGGGCGGCCGTTCGCGGCGATCAGGAGATCGCCCGGTTCGAGGCCGGCGGCGGCAGCGGGCGAGGCCGGCTCGACCGCCTCGACGACGATGCCCGCCGCCAACGACGGGATCGCCGAGCGCAGCGTCGCGGCGGCACGAAGGCGCAAGCCGAGATGCGGCCGGGCGAGGTCGCCGTCGGCGAGCAGACGCTCGGAGATGCGCGCGACCACCTCGATCGGCAACGCCAGGCCGATGCCGACGTTCCGGCGGGCGCCGTCGGCGATGGCGACGTTCATGGCGACGACGCGGCCCTCGGCGTCGATCAGCGGGCCACCGGAGGATCCCGGATTGAGCGCCGCATCGTGCTGGACGAGGTCGTAGGGCGAGGTCTCGTCGAAGGGACGGGCCGGGCTCGACACGTGGCCGACGGTCAGGGTCGCGGCGAAGCCGAGGGGATCGCCGATCGCCGCGACGGCATCGCCACGACGCAGGGTTGCGGACGGAGCGACGGCGACCGGCGGCGGATCGACCGGGACCCGCAGCACGGCGACGTCGGACAGCTCGTCGACGCCGACCACCCGGGCGGCGACCTCGTTGCCGTCGGCAAGACGGACGCCGATCTCGCCCAGGCCGGCGACGACATGGGCGGCGGTGACGACGATACCGCCGGGCCGCAGCACGAAGCCGGCACCGCGATCGCCCGTCCGGCCGGCGCCCCGACCGAGGATGCCGACGCAGGACGGATCGACCCGCTCGGCCGCGGCGGCGAAGTCGATCGGCGCCCCGGCGGCGGGTGCCGGGCGGACGCCGAAGAGCACCGCGACGAGGGCGACGGCACCGAGAACAAGCACCGTCGGATCGAACCTGCGCGCGGGCGAGATGCGAAAAGGCGTGGGCACGGTCACGAAACACCACCTCAAGAAAAGGAAACCTCGTATCCCCTTGCGCCGCTTCGTTTGAAATTTCGCGTTACGTTCTCCGTCATCTTCGCCGCGGCCCGTTTCATGACGGAAATCGTCATCTTCCGCGGGATTGTCGGGGAAGGCACCATCTGCGAGATTGTTTCCGCGGACGATGGTGATGCGGTTCGAACCATCGTCTCGCGGTGCTTCGGAGGAGGGGACTCCATGGCTTTCCCGACGCTCGGACGAGCGGGCGCGATCGGATTCGTGTCGGCTGTAATTCTGGGATGCGTCTCGATCGTCCCGGCGTCCGCCGGAGAGACCGGGGACGCCGCGCCGCTCGGGCAACTCGCCCTCTCCGCCCGGCTCGCCGCCTGGGGACGGGCCGACAAGAACCCGCTGGCGCTGATCGTGGCGGCGGAGATCCGCCAGCGCCTCGGCGCCCGTGCCGTCGAGCGCACGCCCGAGCAGAGCGGCGAGACCGCGAGCACCGCGCCGGCGGCGAGCGAGACGACGGTCGACGGCCTGCTCGGCGAAGCCGTGGCGCTCGCCGGCAAGGACGAGACGATCAAGGCGTTCGCCGACGACGTCCGCGCCTCCGCCACCAAGGGCCTCGTTCTCGGGGCCGGCATGAGCCGGGCGACGGTGCGCGCCGCCGGCACCGACTGGTATCGCAAGCTGAAGTTCGAGGGATCGCGCTACGCCGAGACCTATGTCGAGCTCTCGGGCTCCGGCAGCGTCCACGTCTCGGTCTACGACGAGGCCGGCAATCTGGTCTGCCGCGACCCCAATCCGTCGGCGGTCGCCTATTGCGGCTGGACGCCGTCCCGCACGGCGCTGTTCGACGTGAAGGTGGAGAACCGCTCCACCACCCCCGTTCCCTATCGCATGTTCACCAACTGACCGGCGAGCCTGCGCCTTCCCCCGTCTCGGCGGCACGACGCCGCGAGCCACACACCCGATGCGCGTTCGCGATCGGCTCCAAGGAGACCACGATGACCCTCCGCATTCTCGTTCCTCTCGTTCTCGCCGCCGCCGTCTCGACGATCGGCGCCGCTCAGGCCCAGACCGCCGCGCCGGCCGACAAGGCCAAGGAGAACGTCTCCCGCGAGGCGACGAAGTCGGCCGAGCCGCTGCCGGTCGAACAGTTGCATCTCTCCGAACAGGTCGCCGCCTACGGCCGCAGCGCCAAGGATCCGCTGGCGCTGATCGTCGCCGCGCAGATCCGTTCGTCGGTCGGCATCAAGGTGGTCGAGCGCAAGCCGGACGGCGCCGACGCCGGCCCGGCGCCGGCGGCCACCGACGTGGTCGGCGGTCTGCTCGACGAGGCCAAGGCGCTCGCGAAAAACGACAAGACCATCGTCGCGCTGGCCGACGACGTGAAGGCCTCGGCGACCAAGGGCCGCGTCGGCGGCGGCATCATCAGCCTCGGCCAGATCACCGGCCGCACCATCCACTCGCGCACCATGAGCTTCCGCGCCAAGCAGACGGCGGAGGTCGCGGCGGTCGGCACCGACACCAACGACATCATGCTCGAAGTGTTCGACGAAGGCGGCCACCTGATCTGCCGCGACACCGATCCGGCCTATTGCCGCTTCACCCCGGCGTGGACCGGATCGTTCACCGTCAAGGTGCACAACAACGGCTCGTCGCTGGCGCACTATCGGCTCGAGACCAACTGATCGCGAAACCGACGCCGGGGCGTCGAGCTCCGGCGTTCACGTGTTCCGGCGGAAGATCACGGGCGGCAGGCGGCGAGTTTCCAGATGCCGTCCGGGGGTACGAAGCGGCGCCCGTCGCGCTTGCCTCGCCAGAACGCCCCGGAGAGACCCGGCAGTTGCAGGTAGGGCGGTGCCTTCGGGTCGCCCTCCGCCGCCGGGTCGAGGCGTTTCAGGTCGTCGGCGAAGTAGTAGAGCGCGGCGGACGGGGCATCGGTCACAGGGACGCGTTTTCCGGTCGGCGGCTTCACCATGAAGACGTGCGCGCCGCCGAAGCCCGGCGGATGGGCGACGGCGAATTCGGCGAAAAGCTTCTGCCGGTTCTCGGCGAGGCGGATCACCCAGGGCCGATCCGACGGGGTGTCGGTGCGGGGCACGTGGGTGATCTCCCAGGCGTTGGTGACGCCGTCGTCGGCGCTCCAGTCGTCGTCGGCATCGATCGGTGCGTAGACGGCGCGGACGAGCGGGCAGTCGAGCGGCGCGGCACCGGCGGCGCCGGTGGCGAGGACGACGACGAGAGCGGCGAGAGAGACGGCGCGGCGCATGGAAGACCTCGTTCGATGGCGAGGCGATGCTAGCGCCGGGCGGGGCGGCTGCAAGACGAGGTGAGCGGCATGAACGCAGATGTAACCGAGGCGACGGCACCGCCGGTGATCCGGGTGGATCGACGCGTCCTCGATCGCCTCGCCGGGCGCGGTCTGATCTCGGCCGCGGCGCGCGACCACGGGCTCGGCCTGATCGAGCCGCCGGGGCGCTGGGGGGTGTGGATGGCCCGCCTCCTCACCGTCGTCGGCGCGTCGCTGATGCTCGCCGGTACCGTCTACTTCTTCGCCTTCAACTGGAACCACATCCCGCCGATGGTGAAGCTCGGCGCCATCGCGGCGATGATCGCGGCGGCGGTGGCGACCGTCATGGTCGTCGGCTTCGGCCGCATCGTCTCCGACGTCGCGGTGAGCGCCGCGGTGGTGCTGGTCGGCGTCTTCCTGGCGGTCGAGGGGCAGATCCATCAGACCGGCGCCGACGCCTGGCAGCTCTTCGCCGGATGGGCGGCAGCGACGCTCGCCTGGGTGCTGCTGGCGAATTCGGCGGCGGCGTGGGCGATCTGGATCGCGGTCGCCAACATCGCCGTCAGGCTTTGGTGGGATCAGGTCCGTCCCTTCGACGACACCCATCATGCCGGGCTCTACCTGATGCTGATCGGGCTCGACGGCGGGCTCCTGGCGGTGCGCGAGTGGCTCGCCGGGCGCGGCGTCGTCTGGCCGGCGGCGCGGTGGACGCGATTCATCCTGGTCCTGCCGCTGATCGGCGCGGCGACCACGGCGGCGCTCACGCTCCTCGATCGCCCCCGCGACTTCACCGCGGTGACGTGGGCGCTGGCGGCGACTTCCACCGCGGTCTTCGCCGCGCTGTTCGTCGTCTACCGGCGGGCACGGCCCGACGTGGCGGTGCTGTCGGCGACGACCATCGCCGCGGCGGTGGTCGTCGATTTCATGATCTTCCAGCTCCTCACCGGCAACGGCCGGGCCGATCTCGGCATCTTCTTCCTGATGGGACTGACGACGCTGGCGATCTTCGCCGGCGCGGTGACGTGGTTGCGCGGCGTCGCTCGCCGGATGGAGGTCTCGTGATGACCGGACGCCCTTCGATCGATGCCGTCACCCTGCTCGCCTCCTGGCGCCGCGCCGGTCTCGTCACGGCGGAAGAGACGCCGGGGCTGGCGAGCGCCCTCCACGCCGCCGCCCTCGATCCCGATCCGCCGATCTACCTGAAGATCCTCGCCGCCGTCGGCACGGCGCTGGCGACGGTGTTCTTCCTCGGCTTCCTCTTCCTGGCCGACCTGATCTCGTTGAAGAGCGGGACCGGTCTCGTCGCCTGGGGAACCGCCTTCCTCGTCTCGGGCATCGCCATGTCGATGGCGCTCGGCAAGGCGCCCCCCGGCCTCGGTCGAGACTTCTTCGCGCAATCCGCTTTCGCCGCCCTGGCGGTCGGCAAGGTCCTGGTGGTGGCGGGGGCGATCCAGATCTTCGGCGAGCGTACGCCGTGGATCCCGACGATCGCCCTGGCGATCGTCACGGTCGCCACCTATCCGGTGTCGGGCTCGTCGCTCGACCGGGTGCTGTCGCCCTATGCGGTCGCCGCCACGGCGCTGATGGAACTGCTCGGGCGCGGCAATTTCGGCGCCGGCGCGAGCGTCGGGCTGGCGGTCTTCCACGCCGTCGCCACGGCGGTCGCCGGCGCGCTCCTCTTGTCGCATCGGGTGCCGCAGGTGTTGCGACCGATCGGTCTGGCGGCGCTCGGCGCGATGGGGACGGTCGTCTGCATCGTCGCCAGCGGCCACAGCTTCGGCTTCTGGGCGAGCCGCGCGCCGCTCGACATGCGACCGGTCGAGGTGATGCTGGTTCTGTCGCTGGTCGGGACGATCGCCTGGGCGGCGGGCGGCTTCGATCGGCTGGCGCGCGAGCCGCTGACGATGGCGACGATCGGCGTGGTGGCGCTCGGCTTCGCCGGTGCGCCCGGCATCCTGTTCGCGCTGATCCTGCTCACCGTCGGCCACGCTCTCCACGACACGCCGATGCGGGTGGTCGGCATCCTGGCGCTGCCGGCCTTCCTGGTGCTCTGGTACTACGGCAAGGACATGACCTTCCTGGTGAAATCGGCGACGCTGGTGGGCAGCGGCGCCTTGCTGTTGGCGGCTCGTGGTTTCATGCGGCTGCGCGGTTGGGATCGGGAGAACTCGCCATGAGACGGACGCTCTTTCTCCTCGCCGGCGTCGCCGTGGCCGCCGTGCTCGGCTCGGCGGTGTGGCGGGCGGAGGCGTTGCTCGCCTCCGGCGACGAGGTGCTGCTGGAGCTCGCTCCGGTCGATCCGCGCTCGCTGATGCAGGGCGACTACATGCGTCTCGCCTGGGCGATGGAGCGCGAGACGATCGCCCTACCGGAGGAGACGACGACGGCGACGATCGTGCTGGCGCTCGATCCCAAGCGGGTCGGCCGCTACCGGCGCCTCCTCTCGGAGGGCGCACCGGGCGCGGACGAGCACGCGTTCCAGGTGCGCCGCGGCCGTTTCGGCGAGCGGTTCGAGATCGAGCCGCACTCCTTCCTGTTCCAGGAGGGACACGCCGCCGCCTATGCCAAGGCGAAATACGGCATCTTCCGCGTCGACATCGCCGGCCGTCATCTGCTCGCCGGCCTCGCCGACGGCGAAGGGGTGCGCATCGATCCGAAGTGACGGGGCGCTCGGGCTCGGTCCGTTCATGGCTGCCGGTCGCCGGTCGAGCGCCCGGGGGGATGCGGGCGGAGCGGAGGCGGGAAAGCGCGTCGGTCACTTCAGCCGCTTCAGCGCCTCGGCGGCATCCTTGTCGCCGAGGTCGGCGGCGAGACGATAGAGCCGGCGCGCCTCGGTCTTGTCCGGTTTGCCGAAGTTGCCCTTCTCGTGGGCCTTGGCGAGCAGGGTGACGGCGTCGAGGTTCTGCCCGGCCACCGCCTTTTCGAGGAGCGCGCGGGCGCGGGCGAGGTCCTTCGGCCCGCCCCAGCCTTCCAGGAGGAACAGCGCGAGGTTGGCCTGGGCGCCGATGTCACCGGTGTCGACCGCGCGCTCGAGCAGCTTGCGGGCGAGGGCGTCGTCCTTCCTGCCGCTCTCGCCCTTGTGCAGGTCGACGGCGAGGAGGCGCATGGCGTCGGCGCTGCCGAATTCGGCCGCCTTGCGCAGCCATTCGACATAGGCACCACGATCGGCCTTCACGCCGAGGCCCTCGCGGTGGATCAGGGCGATGTAGACCATCGAGTCCGGCTCGCCGATGGCCGCGCCCTTCTGGAACCAGGAGAGCGCGGTGGCGGCGTCCGCCTCGAGAGTGGTGCTCGCGCCGCTCCTGACCTTGTCGAGATGGATCATGCCGAGGTTGTGCATGGCGTTGGGCGAGCCGAGAGCCGCCGCCTTCTCCCACCACGCGACGGCTTCGGCGCCGTCTTTCGCCAGACCGGCCTGACCGCGGTGGTGGAGGTTGCCCATCCACAGCGCCGCATAGGAGGAACCGACCTCCGCGGCGGCGCGGAAGGTGCGCACCGCGTCGAGATCGCGGCCGCCGGAGAGATAGGCGCGGGCGAGCTGATCGGCCCAGCGCAGGTTGTCGGGCGCGGCGGCATGGGCGGCTTCGCAGGCGGGGATGGCGACCTTCGGGTCGACCGTCTCCACCCCGGGGTGTTCGACGGACCGCAAGGGATCGGCGGCGGCGCCCGCCGAAGCGTCGCAGAGGTCGCCCTTGGACAGGTCGGGGGTGGCGACCGGAGCATGGGCGGCGAGCCAGCCGGCGGCGCTCTTGTCGCCGGCCGCGGCAGCCTTCTCGTACCAGGCACGGGCGCCGGCCTCGTCCGCATCGCCGACGACGCCGGCGAGCAGCAGTTGGGCGAGGCCGGTCATCGCTTTGAGGTTGCCGTCGTCGGCAGCCTGTTCGAGCAGACCACGCGCCTTCTTCGGTTCGCGGTCACCGCCCAGCCCGTTGAGGTAGAGATCGGCGAGGAGGCGCATCGCCTCGGTATCGCCTTCCGAAGCGGCACGTTGGAACCACAGCCGCGACGCCTGTGCGTCGGCCTTGACGCCCCAGCCCTTGAGCATGATCTCGCCGAGACGGCGCTTCGAGCGGGTGTCGCCGGCGGCCGCGGCCTTCTCGTACCACTCGCGGGCGCGGGTGTTGTCCTCGGCGACGCCGCGGCCGAAGTACCAGAGTTCGCCGACCTCGCGCATCGCCGTCGGGTCGCCGGCGGCGGCGGCCTTCTCGAAGAACTGACGCGCCTTGGCGTAATCCTTCGGCCCGCCGTCGCCGTCGAGATACATCACGGCGAGATTGAACATGGCGTCGCGCGATCCGAGCGCACTCGCCTTCTCCCACCACTTGCGCGCCTCGGCCGGGCTCTTCGCGACCCCGAGACCGCGGTGATGGATGTTGCCCATCCACATGGCGGCGAAGGACGACTTCTTCTGCGCCGCCGCCTCGAAGCGGGTGCGGGCGTCGGCCCAGCGGTCGGCGGCGACATAGGCGGCGCCGAGCTGGTCGAGGAAGCGCACCGTCGTCGGCGACGCCTTCACCGCCGCCTCGCAGGCGGGGATGGCGCGGGCGTGGACGACCTGGCCGGGGGAGAGGATGCCCTTGACCTCGGGCGGGCGCAGCGGGTCGCTCTCCATGGCGGCGAGGCGGTCGCAGGCCTGGGCCGGGGTCTCCGGCCGGTCCATCTCGGCGAGGAGCGGCCGCGCGTCGGCGTCGTCGAGGACGACGGCTTTGACCAACCATTCGCGCGCCGCCTTCTCGTCGATCTCGCCGAACTCGCCGTCGCGCAGCGCCCGGGCGAGATAGACCATGGCGTGGGAGTTGTCGTGGGCGGCGGCGCGCTCCAGAAGTTCGCGGGCGCCTTTCGGGTCGGCCGGGCCGCCGAGGCCGTTGAGCCGCATGTGGGCGAGGCCGATCAGCGCGTCGATGCCTTCGTGGCGGATCGAGCGGGAGAACCAGTCGCGGGCGATGGTGTAGTCGCGCGGCGCCCCGCCAGTGCCCTGCAGATAGTAGAAGCCGAGGTTGTACATGCCCGAAGAGGAATCGTAGGCGGCCGCCTTCTCGAACCACTTGCGGGCCCCGTCGTAATCCTGCGAAGCGCCGACGCCCTTCTGGGCGAAGAGGCCGAGCCCGGCCATCGCCTCGGGTTCCTCCTGGTCGGCGGCACGTTGCATCAGCTCCTTGGCCCGTGCCGGATCCTGGTCGACGCCGAAGCCGTCGGCGTAGTACCAGGCGAGCTGCACCATCGCGCCGGTGTCGCCGAGGGCTTCCGCTTTGCGCAGCCAGACGAGGGCGCGCTCCGGGCTCTTCTCGACGCCGATACCGTGGGCGTACATGAAGGACAGATTGGTCATGGCGACGGGAACGCCGAGCTGCGCCGCCTTCTCGAACCACGGGCGCGCCTGGGCGTAGTCCTTCTTCACCCCGCCGAAGCCGCGATAGTAGAGATAGCCGATCTCGTTGGTGGCGTAGGGCGAGCCACGTCCGGCGGCATCCTTGTAGACGCGCAGCGCATCCTCGAAGCGCTCGGACTTGAGATAGGCGCGTCCCAACTGGTCGGCGAGCCGCAGTTCCTTCGGCGCCTCGGCCACCGCCTTCTCGCAGGCCGGCACGGCGCGGGCGACGTCGACGGTGCGGACGCCTGCGACCTTGCGGTTGCGCAACGGGTCCTGCGGGTCGCTGGCCAGCCGATCGCACTGCTCGATCGCACTCGCCTCGACAGCGGCGGGCTTCGGGGCCGGCGCGTCGGTCGCCTTCGGCGCTTCGCCGCCGCTCGCCGGGACACCGCGGATCTCGGCCGGACGGCTCGCTCCCTCGGGCGTGTAGGACGCCAGCTTCGCCTCGGCCGGCTCGCCGCCGGCGAGATAGACGTCGTTGATCAGGGTCGAGCTGTCCCAGGGCACCTGCTTGGAGCCGGTCGCCTGGACCACCTCGTAGCGCACCCGCTTGATCAGCCTGGAGATCTCGATGCCGGGGCGCGGCGCGTTCTTGAGGAAGGCCTCGGTGAAGGGCGAATTGCGGCCCTCGCCGTCGAGCGCGACGTTGCCGGGGTCGGTGGCGTAGACGATGACCGAGCCGACCGAGCTCTTGATCTCGGCGAGGCCGCCGTAGGCGCTCTCGGCGGCGCGGGTCGCCCCCTTGGTGGCGCGACGCAGCGAGCGGGCGAAGGGGTTGTCGCGGCAGGCGTCGAGCACCACCACCGACACCCGGTTCTCGGCACGCATCAGCTGCAGCACCAGATCCATGTCGACGGTCTCGAGCTTGACGTCGTCGGCCTTCTCGATCCTGGCATCGATCGGGATGATGTAATTGTGGCCGTCGACCTGGATGCCGTGGCCGGAATAGTAGAAGAGCGCGAGCGAGCCGCCGTCGAGCTTGTCGCGGAACTCCTTGAGCTTGGCTTTGAGGCCGGCGCCGTCGAGGTCGCGTCCCTCGACCACCTCGAAACCGAGCTTGCGGAACATGTCGCCGACGTCGGCGGCGTCGTTCACCGGATTGGGTAGGACGTTCTGGGTCCAATAGGCCGAATTGCCGATCACCAGGGCCACGCGGTCCGCCGCATGGGCCGTCGGCAGACCGGCGAGAACGGTGGCGGTGAGCAGGGCGGGGCGCAGCAGACGACGCATGGATCGGTCCTTTTCCAGTCCGTGACGGAATGATCGATCAGAGGCGCCGCACGGGTCAATCGGGGCGACGATTACGATTGCCGTCACCCGAGGAAAAGCGCTGGAAATCGTCCGAACCGGAGCGGATCGACCGCACCTCGCTCGAACCTCAGATCGATCCGAGCGTCACCGCGGCGAGGACGAGGTAACGGCCGACCTTGGCGACGGTCACGAGGACGAGGAAGACCGGCAGCGGCTCGCGCAGGATGCCGGCGACGACGGTCAGGGGATCGCCGATGATCGGCACCCAGGAGAGGAGCAGCGACCAACGCCCCCAACGGTGGTACCAGGCGGCGGCGCGATCGAGATCGGCGCCCTTCGCCGGAAACCAAGATCGGTCGCGCCAATGCTCGATGCCGCGGCCGAGGAGCCAATTGACCACCGACCCGAGGACGTTGCCGAGGCCGGCCACGGCGACGAGGGCCCAGGCGGGCTGGCCGCCGGCGAGGAGGAGACCGACCAGCGCCGCCTCCGATTGCGCCGGCAGGATGGTGGCGGCGACGAGGGCGGTGAGGAAGAGGCCGGCATAGGCGGCGAGATCGAACATCGGGCTCCTCGTCGGGCGGCAGGTCGGTTCCGGACCGGCCGTGGTGCGGTCACGAGGGCTTCTCGGCTCCTCCGTCGCACCGTGGTGTCGTGTCGGCTCGACCGACGCCGAAACAACGCGTACTGGCCCCCGTAGTAACGGATTTCGCCCTCCGCGCCACGCTCGCGGAGGATCGCCACCGCACACCGAGGTCGGTCGGTCGCATCGACAGGGGTCGACGCGAAGGTCACCTCGTCGGACAATGCGCGCGGTGGGTCGCAACCGTCGACCGGCCCTACGAGCGCGTCGGAGGACCCACGGCCATGCAGACCCATCTCGTTCTCACCGTCATCGGTCGCGACCGGCCCGGCCTCGTCAACGCGGTGTCCGAAGTGATCGCCGCCGCCGGTGGCAACTGGCTCGACAGCCGCATGGCGAGCCTGGGCGGTCAGTTCGCCGGCATGTTGCTCGTCGCCGTCGCGCCGGAGAAGGCGAGCGAGCTGATCCGGGCACTGCGGGCCCTCGAAGCGCAGGGCCTCAGCCTCGTCATCGCGACCAGCGACACCCAGGAACGACCCGCGGGCCGTACCCTGAGCCTCGAACTGATCGGCCTCGATCGGCCGGGGATCGTGCGCGACCTGTCGCGCGTCGTCGCGGCGCACGGTGTCAGCATCACCGATTTCGAGAGCGAGCAGGTCAGCGGCTCGTTCTCGGGCGAAGCGATGTTCAAAGCACGCGCGCACCTGACCCTGCCCGACGACCTCCCCATCGAAACCCTGCGGCATTCGATCGAAGCGATCGCCCACGAGCTGATGGTCGACCTCTCGCTCGCCGGGGAGTGAGGCGATCCGCGCCGCGTCCGCGGCCGCCACGCCTGCTCCCGAGCCGCGCGTCGAAGACGATTTCGCCTCGGTCCCGCGCGCCGGATCCGAACCGGTCCATCGCCGCCGGAGGCGACCGCCTTCGCCGATCCGACGGCGCAGCGAAGCGCGGAGACGACCGAATCCCGAACCCGACTTTCGTATCGCTACGAAGCCGCGGATCGAACCGTCGACATGTCGAGAAAAGGTGGCGCGCCCGAAAGGATTCGAACCTCTGACCCCCAGATTCGTAGTCATGTAATATTTATATACTTCAAGATCGACGCAAGTCAAATTCAGATATACCCGATATTTTATGCCGTTTACGCTCCGCGAAATTGGGACCGACCGAAAATTACGCTTTACTATATGCGCCGGAGAGCGGACGACGCCGACATTTCTTGGTAATGCCAAGGCGGAATGAGCGCTGGCGAGCCTATGTATCGAAATTCAACAAGCCCGCATTTTACTTCAACGGCGATGCAGAAACGTGCGGAAATCGAAGCGCTTGCGCCTCAGGGTCGCTTGAAGGGAACCACGTTTCCGTCATCCAGAAACACTTTCATTCCCTCCTCCTCGACCGTGGCGAGGAACTCGGCATAGGCAGCGTCGTCCGAAGGAAACGGGTCATCCCAGACGATCGAAGTCCGGTTGGCGTTGATTACTTCCAGCGTCCATTGGGATTCGTGTTCGAGACGCGCGATGCTCACCTCGACCGACACACCGTCACGCGTGAAAGGACCGCAATGACCGGAAAACACGATATTCGGATCTTTCATGCCTTCACCGAGATTTGGAAACCCAAGCGTTTCGGGGTGACCATATATGCGCTCCGGACATTCATGAAGCCCGTAGAGACCTGATCGAACCGATGGCCGTTCAGTGAAACGCGCCCAAGGGGACCGGATCGGGATGGAAGATGCTTCCCCCTGGTTCGATCGACCGCTTCGCTATGGAATTGCCCTCCGTTGAAACAACCGGGGTTCGCTGAACTTCGACATCCGACCGTGCCGTTACAGCCCCAAGTCGCGTATCACCGACAGTGGAACAGCCTGTAGGGCTGCTTGACCAATCTCCTGGCGCGCGGCCTCCCAGTCGTTTCGGGCGACGAACCGGAATGCTTCCCTCAACGCAGGCGGACAAATTCCAGAATCCCGACAGGCCATCATCAGTTCGAGCGCCTCCGACCTGCTGTCCTCCACCGCGAGTTCGCAGGCGAGTGTCAGCATGAAGCCGACCTCTTCATGTCGGTCGGCGCCACCTCGGCGAAACGCTGCCATCACTTGAGCAAAGGCTCTGCGAAAGCGAGGATCGCTCGGCTCGTAGATCTCCGCGATCATGAGCCGTTCGGCCGCCTCGAAGACCGAGGGAAGCCGGATACGCCGACGAGCATTCAGTTCGATGACTTCGTGCATGAATGGCTCCTTGTCCACATTCGCGCCATTCTTCTCAACCTCCGAACCGCTCGAGCGGCTGATGAAAGGCGTCAGCGCTTGTTTGGCGCGACCCATCCCATCGCTGCATTGCAGACGCGAGGAACGACCGGGACGACGCCGGTATCGGCGAGTAATTCGGTCCGATACTCCTCTCGTCCGCTTGTCGTCCGCGTCAATACGGCGACGTCGGAGACGTAGGAGGCGCCGGAGATCCCGCCACGCCAGTAGATCCGCAGGTAGGAGATGGTCGCTGCACCGTGACGCTCGACCAGCGCACGCCGGTCATGGGGTTCGCGCGAACGGCCAAATCGCCCTTTGACGAGGACGTCAGTCTCGGCAATAGCGACGGCCTTTTCGAAGTGGCCGGTCGGCCGGTAGCAGTGGAGGATCTTTTCTCCCTGGATGTCGTTCGGGGGGCGCGGCTCCTCTGCGACAGAGGCTCCGATCCAAACCAAGATCGACGCGAGCGCCGTTACGGTGGCGAGTGACCGCATGAGCATTTCTCCAAGTTGTCAGTGCGTGAGGAGGGCGAAACCTCCACCCCAGATCACGACGAAGACGATTATGCCGGCCATGACGGCTCCGGAGTTTCCGTTGGCCGCTCCTTCGGCGATCAATCCGAAGGGCAGTTGGACGGCGAGGCTCCAGACGGCGGCGAGCAGCATCGGTACGAAGATCAGAAGAACGATGAAGTGCATGATCCCCCCCATTATCCGTCGATCGGGCAGCGCGCGGCTCGGTGGACTGCATGTGGTGATGCTGGGCGGAGAGTGGCGTCGAAATCGAGACTGCAGATTTGACGGGTCAAAGTGCTGTCCCGGACCAAGGCGACGCGCGGGCCGCACCGATACCGCCCGGCACCGGCACACCCAGCCTCCCGATCACCGATGCGTCGCTCCGGCGAATATCAGCAGCGGAACACCCCAGAAGATCGCGATCCAGAGCAGGGCACCCGCGACGTTGCCGTCGCTCAGCATCTCGATCGGCAGCTCGAACCAGATTTTGAAGGCGAGCAGAACCAAAGGCAGCGTCACGAAGAAGAAGAACAGGATGTGCATGTCGTCCCCCCGTATACCGAGGCGCAGAGCGCCGACCGGCTTCAGATGGGGACGATGCGGTGCGCCCGTCGTCGAAACGCGATGATGGATTTCGCCATCGATCGGCGATCAGAGCGTCTCGTCGACGACGCCCGGGGCAATGCGACGCAGATGCTCGGCGAGGGTCGCCAGCGCCCGTTCGGCGATCTCGATCTCGTCGCGGATCTCAAGTGCATCGCGATGATCGATCCGACGATCGGCGAGACCGTCCTGCACGGCTTCCAGAACGTCGGCCACCTCGATCGCGATCCGCATCGCAGCGTCCTGGATGGCCTGGACGTCGCCCGTCTCCAAATGGTTCTCGCCCTCCACTCGTTCGGCGGCGACGAAACGGGTGCCCCGCAACAGCCAAGCAACGAAGCGCGGATCGGGCGCCGATCGGATCAGCCGGCGGATCTCATCCGCAGAAAATGGCGTCCGATTGACGATCCGTGCGTGGAGCGAGTCGTAGCCAAGCCCCATCTCGCTCGCCACACGTTTCATCGAATAACGCCGCTCGGTGACGATGATCGTATACGCGAGATCGGCGAAGTCCTTGCCGCGATCGGTCATCGCCCTTCCCCCAATTTGTGCAAGATGTCGACGAGGCTCTCGAACTGGACGGTCTCCAGCGTGACGAGCTTCACGCCGAGCGCAGCGGCTTTTCCGTGTAGTTGCTCGTAGCGCGGCTTGAGATTGCGTTCATCCCAAAGATCGGTGGTGACGACGAGGGCGACGGCTGAATTCGGCTCGCCGAAGTGGTCGACGAGATTGTCGGCTTCCTGAAGCGCGTCCATCAGTCGTTCGCGATGCCGGACGTCACCGTCGGCGAGGCGCGACCGTAATGCCTTGGCCGAGACGAAGACGAGTCGGTCACCGAAGCGGGCGATCGTGTCGATCTCGTTCTCGCCTTCGAACCCCTTGGCGATCCAGCCGACCTTCTGGCCGATACGCACTTCATCTGCGCCGGCGTCGACTGCGGCGAGCCCGATCAGTTCCTCGAGCCAGCCGCCGCGCAGGTAGCGGTCAGTTTCGGGTGAGGGCGAAGTCAGCGTCCCATCCTCGACGAGAACAGCGCAGGCGAGCAGGTCGTCGAGGAGCGTCAGCGCAGCGGGATCGGAAAAGACGACGTCTTCCACCTGCACCACCGCGTCCCGGATACGCTCGAACGCAGAGAAATTCGCCGCCACTGCTCGCGAAGCCGCAGCGCGCTTCGCAACTCTGGCGAAGTTCAGCCCGTCGTCTGAAAACCAAGCGCCGCGCTTCCGGAGGCGGGCTTCGATCCCCAACGAAACGGCTATCGCATTTGGCATTCACACCTGCAGCAACGGAAGTTCAGGATCGCGAATTTGGCTACTTCGAGCAACCGCGGGTCTGGAGCACAGACCAAATCAAACAAGGACCACGCACCGCCCGGCGTCAATCACGGATTGCCCCTGATGGCCGCTCAAAACGTGAGAGATTGAATTGATCGACGTGCGCCCATCCGAGATCCGTATTTTGTCGAATGGCCCACCACGTGGAATTGAGCGTCGAATGTCACTCGACATGAAGTTTCCCAAATCGTCTGCAGCGACGGAATTCGGGCCAAAATCGATAGACGCGATTTGAGGTCATATCCCAAAAGGTGGAGGATCCTCCTAATGCAAATCCTGAAGCCCATTGGCAGATCGTCCACCCGCTATGCGATAGAAAAGAACACATTCCTTCTTCGACGCTTTCTCGCAGATCGCTATTTGGATGCCTTTTCCAATGAATTAGCGGTTCCCATCGAGGATATCAGCGTCCTTCGGATGATTCCGATTGACGAAGGTCGGGAACTGGTTAGGCAGGCGGCGTCATTATTCAATAAGACGGTCAAGTCTTCGCGCCTATTACGAAATATGGACATGCAGACCTATGTTGATAGAGTGTTCCTATCGCAAGAGTTGATTAAATACATACTCGATGCCGTGAATATCAGAGATGGCGCTGAATTTTCTAGTCTCAAAGAATTATGGGTTGGGTTGGTTCACCCCTATGCGTCGCACGAAATCGATAATCGCTCGCCGAGCGAAGACAAAAATGCTGCGATAATCAAGAAATTCGGATTGAAGGACGCCACCAGGGTGTCATTCAATGGGCGCTGGCATGACGCGTTCTGGGTTCTGGGCAAAAATGGCAAGCCCGACTACGCTGCAATTGCACTAAATATGATGACGCATCTTGTTTTTGATGAGATGAAAATCAATGGGGATCTTCGCCAATGCAGAAATAAATATGGTGAATTTAATGGCGCAATCGTTCGGCGAGCGCTTTCCATTTTCACCAGCACGCACGATCCACGATTCTCATCAAATCGTACGATCTCTGATTTTGCAACCGAATACTATTTTTACAAAGATGTTGCCGAAGAAATATTTGGACTGGCTCATGCTTCCGAATCCAAGGATGTGCGCTTGACCCATAAGGAAGCCGGGCGTGTTCTATACGAGCATTTCGGAGGCAATCCCAATGCGGGCTCTTATAAAGAATTTGACAGGGAAATACAAAAGCAAATATGGGAACTACATAATAAAGTAAGGAGCTTTTACGCCGACGCGCTTTCGTCTGTCCGTTTTGTTCGCATATTCGACAAGGATGGGGCTCGAAGGAATGAGATAATCTCCGTTATACCGCCAAACAAACTGTCTCTCCTCGCGCGATTGAAAGTTCGATCTGAGAAGCGTGATCTTGTTCGTATGGTTCGTCTCGGGAAGGCCGTCGTCCATGCATTGGACAAGTCCAGCAGTGCTACGGACGAGGAAGCCCAAGGAGCCTTCAATGTAAATCTGGACTTTCTCTTGACGAGCGAGGGGCAAGCAGAAATCAAGCGCGTCGAATCGTTCGCGCGTGCTTGGCGAGAATCCGTCGGATTGTCGTGTCGCACCATCGGCGTCTGGAGCAAGCTGGCGTCAGCTCCCCCAAAAAAGGATGGAACCGATTGGGATGTGACCGAGGCGGACTACGCGAAGAAGCGTGTTCCGCTACTGTCGCCTGAGACCGACATCCGTCCGGCAGCCCGTCTGATCTTTGGAGATAAGCAGGTCGGTCGGGGGAAGACTTCTCGACTCGAAGCGATCCTGGCAACCGAAAGCAATCCGACCGAGATCCTTTGGGGGTTCGTGCGTCTCAATAGTGAGATGCGCAACGCGAGCGCCCATTTCAACACGAGGAAGCGCTTCGTCGAACTCATCCAGGACAGCATCATCAAGCCGCTCAAGGCACCGACTGTGAACTACGAGAATCGAGGCGGCAATGAGGTCGCGCTCGAAGCGCTCGAAGCATTCGGACGGTTGCTCCAGTTCGACGAGTCCTTGGTGTTCGACCTGCTCGAAGAGGAGATCAAAAGTCTTCGCCTGGACCGGTTCGCCGCCGACGCCGATCTGAAGGCGCTTGTGCGAGAGGCGAGTCCGAACACGAGCGGCTCGCAGATCGCGACCCCGAAGTTCATGAGCCTGATGGAGAGGGCGGTCGGTCTCGCGACATCTCGCTCGGAATTCGTTCCTGATGAACTCCAGAGGTTTGCAAGACTGAACCTCGCCGGTTTGTCGTCTCGGTCCGACGAAGACGATGTGTCACGGATCGGCGCCTTGAGATTGGTCTACGGGCGCGGATTCGAAAGATGGCTCACGGAGCATCTCTCCGATTCGAGCCAGATCCGGCAACTCTTGAGACGTATCGGTGAACTGCATACGAAGCGGAGGTTGGAATATGATTCCGCACACAATCGACCGACGCAACCCGGCATCGATCTGCTGGAGCGGATCGACATCGACTCGATCTCCTCGCTCGAAGACTTGGCACGTCGCCTGACGATCGAAGCCATGACGGATTCGTCCTTGGCGACCCGGGCGCGTCGTGCGTCTCGTAACCGTTACGAGCAGAACGTGCTGACCGACGAACGGAGGCAGCGATCGGGGCAGGTGGAACTGGTGCGCCAGGAGATCTACGGCTGCCTCTTCGCGCGATACCTGAACGAGAGCGGACTCGATTGGATATTCGCCGATTTTCCTGAACCGAAGGACGTGGCGGTACCATTCGAGATCGGAGCGACGACTTCATCTCACCATCCCTCCTGGCATGCGTCCTTCTATGGATGGCTGTATCTGTTGCCGCCGGACGATGTCGCCCTCTTGCGTCATCAATTCAAGAAGACGGCGGCCCTCGAAGAACGGGCGGAAGACGGTCTTTCCCCCGACGACATGACGGTACTGTACGATATCGACGGGCTCATGGCTCTCTATGTATCCGTCCAATCGGCAGGCTTCGGAGGTCGAGAGCACGCCATCGACGTCAAACCGGAAAGAGGCGCTGGTACCGACCGAAGCGTCTACTACGAGGACACCAGTCAGTTCGCCCGTGTGTTCTCGGAGGATAAGGAGACACATCGCGATTCGGTCCCTGGGACGCGACGTGGACTGCGTCAGTTGCGATTTGAGAACATTCCCAGCCTCTTGTCGATCTTCGAGAAACATCGGGTAACGGTGCCGGAGGTCGAGTCTTTCATGAAGAAGGCAGGTCCGGACAATGCGATCAGGGTAGGCCTTCTCGAGGAGAAGACGAAGCTTCGCAACAAGCTTGCGGACATGGCGAAAAGTCGAGACTCGAGACCTTTTATGGCGCCCGACGTCGAGCGCTATAGAAGTCTGGCCGGGGAACTCGCAAGATATGATTTCGAGATCAATGCGGCGCGATTGACGGAATTCTCCAGGCTCTATCGACTGGCGATGCGGATCATCGGGCGTCTGAACGATTTCACGTTGATGTGGGAGCGCGACCGGCTCTACATGCTGATGGGAATGCTCTACGAGAAGCTCGGCGCGGAAGGCTTCCGTGTCGAGGTCAAGGCCTGGAACAACGGCACCGAACAGCGTCGGTGGATCGCGATCGCGGTAGGTGACGGAGCATCGAGCGGCGCCATCGACGAGAAACCTCCGTCCAGAGCGGGCGATGTTTCGACGTGGATGTTGCGGAAGTATTCCTGCCTTCCGATCTGGGACAGCCGTTTCGGGATCGTCGCCAAGGGAACGGAAGAAGAGACCAAGCTGCTCTCCCCGGAGGATCGCATCGTATTCGTGCGCCACTTCGTCGGAGCAGAGGCCGAAAATCCCCGTGACATCGAAGCGCGTCGCGACAAGCCGCCGGCGCCGCCCCGCAGAGGCGCGGATGCGCGCTCTTGGAGGAATGGAAAGGCAAAGATCAGAAATGACTTTGCCCACTACAATATGCTTGGAAGCAGCGTCAAGATCTTGAATTTGACCTATCGCGTGAATGCGGTCCGATCTCTCTTCGGGTACGATCGGAAGATGAAGAACGTTGTTTCCAAGGCGATTTCCGACATCTTGTTGGACGAGGGGCTGGCAATCCGATGGAAGATGCGAGAGGACCGGCTCCGTGGCGCTCTGGTTCTACCGTTGGTCCGAAAGGAACTGGCATTCTTGGGGCTGGTCGATGGTAAGGACTTGAGCATCGATCTGCCCCAGGTCTCGGTTCGGTTCACGTCGATGGTGCAAGCTCTCTTCGGCTTCGATTCGGGAGGGCACCGGGAACTCGTCGAGACCGAGGGAAAGCTCAAGGCGAGAGGGCGCCTCACCTATCCGCGAGAATTTCTGGCGCGACACGGCGACCGCTTGCCGAAGGAGGTGCTCTCGGAGTATCCGAGTCTACCTCAGAAATGAGGCAACTGACTGATGAAGAATGCCAATTCTCGATGGTCAGTCTCATCGAACGTGAATCCGGCACTCGGATTCCGGCGAGAACCCATCGAGTTCAGAAAGGGTGCGATTTTCGATCGCACTCTCAAAGGGTTCTATGGACCCTGTTCGGCACGACCGCCTCTTTCACGGCGGACTGACACTTGCTCCTGAAAGGGGTTCAGCAATAAGCTGAGTTCGGCACGACCGCCTCTTTCACGGCGGACTGACACTCCTTTTTTGCGCCATTATTTTCGGTTTCCCGTTCGGCACGACCGCCTCTTTCACGGCGGACTGACACTGAAACGACAAGGTTGGATGCATGTATTGCGTTCGGCACGACCGCCTCTTTCACGGCGGACTGACACACAGTGCCCAGAAACGGTTTCTAGGGTATTGCGTTCGGCACGACCGCCTCTTTCACGGCGGACTGACACCCAGCCATGGGAACCTCCTTGACTGTTCTGGTGCGTTCGGCACGACCGCCTCTTTCACGGCGGACTGACACAAACGCGCTGATGTTCCGGGCAATACGCACCCGTGTTCGGCACGACCGCCTCTTTCACGGCGGACTGACACCCTTTTTCAAGAGGGGCGGTAGGTAGTTCGTTCGGCACGACCGCCTCTTTCACAGCGGCTCGAGAGACCTTCGGAAGATCTATCGGCGCCATTTCGAGGAGCCCGAATTTGAACGAAGACGCCTCTGATCTGTGGCAGCGGGTCACGTCCCTCGACGCTCTGAGGGAAGCATGGTTCCGCGTGCATGCGAACGATGGCTCGCACGGTGGCGACGGCGTGACGCTCGAGGCGTTTCACCGCGACGTCTTCGCCAATCTGACGCAACTGAGGGCGGATCTGTTGGGAGGAACCTACCGAACGGGTCCGTTTCGAAAGGTGAGCGTCCCGAAGAAGAAGCCCGGCTACCGAATCCTGTCGATTCCGAGCATCCGCGACCGTGTCCTGCACACGAGCATCGCGGTGGTCCTCACTCCCATATTCGAACCGCTCTTCGAAGACAGTTCCTTCGCCTACCGACCGAACCGCGGCGTCGTCCATGCCGTCGAGCGTATCGAACGGTGGCGGAAACGTGGGTTCACCGTCGTCATCGAGGCGGACATCGTCAGCTACTTCGACAACATCGATCTGGAAATTCTCTTCGACAAAGTCGCTGCCATCATTCGCCCGCTGCCCGGATCCTCCGCCCTGCTCGTGCTTCTCGAGGCGGTTCTCGCCGACCAGGCTTCCGCGCTGGGGACGCCCGGGCGCGGTCTGGCCCAGGGCTCGCCACTCTCTCCCCTTCTCGCCAATCTCTACCTCGACGCCCTCGACGAGGAGATCGAAGCGGAGGGAGTCAAGATCGTCCGCTTCGCGGATGATTTCGTCATCCTCTGCAAGTCGCAGAAGAAGGCGGAGAAGGTCCTGGCTCATTGCGTGAGGGTTCTCGCCGCGCACAACCTCCGTCTTCACGAAGACGGGACACGGATCGTCGACTTCGACAAGGGTTTCGACTTCATCGGGTATCTCTTTCTGAAGACTCTGGCACTCAAGGAGAAGAACGAGGAGGCCAAGCCGGTCGGCAAACCGATCAAGTCCGAGGTCACCGACGAGGGAGTGATCGAACTCGAGGAGAACGGATCCCGCTTCGACCCCGGCAAACGAGTCCTCTACGTCATCGACCCCAACCACACTCTCGGCCTCCGCAATCGAAGCTTCTCCGTCAGGCGCGAAGACGGGTCCGAACTGATCGCCATTCCGCATCACCGGATCGGCCGCATCGAGGTTGGGCCGATCGTGGGCGTCGATCGAGCGCCCTTCGATCTCGCTCTGGAGACCAGTGTCGACATGGCCTTCGTGGACGGTCTGGGGCAGACGACCGGTCTCCTCGCTTCGGATCGATCGCGGCGGGCGGCCCTTCAACTGGCACAGGCGCACGGGGTCTTCGAGGATGCCTTCCGCATCGAGGTGGCGAGGCGGTTGGTCGATGCCCGCATTCGAAACCAACGAACGCAGTTGATGCGTCTCGATCGTGCTCGCAGCCTTCCGGCCGCATCTGCCGCTCTACAGTCGATGATGCGGCTCCTGCGCAAGACGATCGCCGCGACGTCGGTCGATGAGCTTCGTGGGTTGGAAGGAGCGGCCACCGCCGCCTATTGGCCGGCATTCGGCGCGATGATCGACGGGATGGAGGGCGATTTCCGCCGGAGTCGTCCCGCGGCCGATCCGGTCAACGCGGTGATCAACTATCTCACGGGCATTCTGGAACGCGATACCAGAGCCGCGATTCAATCCGTCGGCCTTCATCCTGGCTTCGGCTTTCTTCACGCGGCAAAGGATGGACACGAAGGCTTGGTCTACGATCTCATGGAGCCGTTCAGGGCGGGGCTCACGGAAGGCATCGTCGCCCACCTCTTCAATGCTCGGCGCCTTCGGCCGGACATGTTCGATGTCGTGAGCGAACCGCCCACCAGGATGCACGACGAGGCACGCCGAGCCGTGATCCGTGGTTACGAGGCGGCCGTCGCGAAGCGGATCAACAGAACGGACGGAGGAGGCAAGCTCGGCTGGAGAGCGATGATGCGCCATCAGGCCGCGACGCTCGCTCGCGCCGTCGAGCGTCGCGACGTCACATTGTTCATTCCACATCTCATGGAGGCGTGACGCGCCATGGGCCGGGACACCTTCCTCCGCGTTCTCTGTTACGACGTGACGAGCGACCAGAAGCGCCGCAGGATCGCCAAGGTACTCGAAGAAGGAGCCTCCAGGGTTCAGTACTCGGTCTTCGAGACCCGTCTGACCGGTTCCGCTCTCGATCGCTTGATCGCCGCGGCGACGGCGCATCTCGGTCCGGGCGACAGTCTGCGCGTCTACACGATCGACCGGGCGGGTGAGCGGCATTGCACGGTCCACGGCTCGGGTGTTCCGATCGAAACGGAGGCGGATTTCTGGCTCCTGTGAACGGAAAAGACCGGATTCGACCTCAGAACTCCGTAAGTACATGCCGTCATTCAAATTTTATCCCTCGCTGAAAGATCGATCCCATGAAATGCCACGTCGTCGGAGGTATCTCGGCATCGACCTCAGAAACGAGGCGAATTGTCATCGGTGTTGCAAAGGGCTATGGAGAATGGTTCGGCACGACCGCCTCTTTCACGGCGGACTGACACGGGGGTATCCTCCGTGGGTGGCCAATTTTCGTTCGGCACGACCGCCTCTTTCACGGCGGACTGACACTTATCCTTTCGGGGGTGGACGGGTTGCGGTGTTCGGCACGACCGCCTCTTTCACGGCGGACTGACACAAGATTGATGCGATGCGGCGGATTCCTTGTTCGGCACGACCGCCTCTTTCACGGCGGACTGACACCCTCCTGTTGCGAAACGGTAAGGGTATTCCGTTCGGCACGACCGCCTCTTTCACGGCGGACTGACACCCTTGGGGAACGGCGAGGTGTCTCTTTGTTAAGTGTGAATGTTCGGCACGACCGCCTCTTTCACGGCGGACTGACACGCAGGGCGCAAAAGATCAAAGATGGGACGTTGTTCGGCACGACCGCCTCTTTCACGGCGGACTGACACACGTGGTTCAAGCAGGCCTCGCTGGGCATGGCCGCCGGCGTCTCAGGGAAAAGCGTTCCCCTCGCCCGGCTGAACGGAGGCCCCGAGGATGGCCGTGCCGGAGTTTCACCGGCTCCGGATGTTCGAAGGATCGGGGATGAAAATGCCTTCCGGCAAAATCATCGCCGTCAGGCAGCCGCCCTTGCCTGCCCCCGTATCGAGGAACACGACCTTGCCGCCGAGCTTCGTTGACCGAAGCTGCACGCGGTGGTCCGCACCCGTATCGTGTCCGACGACGACGGTCGTTCCTGCAGGAACCTCGTCGAGCCAAGCGTATGTCCGAACGGGATGCCCGAGACCGTCGCGGGCACCGGATGTCTCGCCATAGAGAGCGAGTGCCGTCACGGCGCCGCGCCGGGGAACCGGCGTCGGCGACTTCGTGGCCATTGCAGGGTGGAATGCCCCGTGGACGAAGACATGATCGTTCCAACGCGCCCACAATAGGGACATTCCCCAAGCGCGCTGCAGATCTTCATGGAAACTCGCTCCCGCATCGTCGAGTTGGCGCAGGGTTTCGGCGAGTTCGATATCGACGACGACGGGATTTCCAGCGAACCTCCGCATCAACTTGTCGTCGTGGTTCCCTTTGATCCAGGTCGCTCTCCCGTCCACGACTCGAGGAACTATGGCTCGCAGAACGCCGATGGAATCAGGGCCTCGATCCACCAGATCCCCGAGAAGGACGAGATGTCGTCGGTCGGAATCCGCTCGTTGAATGATCGGCGCGAGTTCACTCATCATGCCGTGAACATCGCCCACGACGGCGAGCCGATCCTGCGAGGCGAGCCGATCTTCCGGCGTCATCCCTTGCGAACCCGCTCGAGCATCCGCCGAAAGATCGCAGCCAAGTTCTGGCCACCCATTTCCAGGGGCGCGATCGACATCAGATCCTTATCGCTCTTCCGCTTGAGGAGCACTAATACACCGATTCCGATCAGCAGGCCCCACCCGAGCGCAGATGGCGCCGGCCAAAGACTGTCGTCGCCGACCAAGACTTCGAATTGGTCCTTGAGAAGGGGATAGACCAAAGCGCCGGCAGCTGCGCTGCCGCCGACCCGCGTCAGCCAGTCGAAGGCCGCCTTGTGGGCACGCTCCCTTGCCGACTTGAGATAGACGTCGACGTCGGCCAGATCCGTCCCCAGTTCGACCATCATCTGGTCGAGCCGCATCGCGCGTCGTATCGCTCGATGGAACGCATTCTGTGTCGAGACGTAACTCAGCTCGGAGAACCGGAAGCAGAGGCGGAAAGCCAACGCGGCCTGACGTAGTTCCTCGAGACGGGCGAGCAGAGCCTCTTCACTGCCCATATCGCTTGGAGGAATGAGGGAAGCGGCCGTCGCAGCCACGAGATAGGCTTGTTCATGTAAGGCAAGAAGAGCGACCTGCTGATAATTGAGTCTATAAGTTCCCGTCTTGTAGTTCGCGAGAAAGGAGGGCAGCTCCTCAGCACCTTCGCTTCGACCGACAATGGTCGCCACCCCCTCGATGGCAATCGCATGCCGCACACTGCCGAAATATTCGATCAGTTCCACGTCCGCTTTCGACGCGTCGAGATCGTAATCGGACGTATATTGTCGTGCCAGCCAGACGGCCAAAGTATCTCGCGCCTCGACAGCAACGGGGCAATCGAATTTTGCGAAGACGTATGTATGAACCCGTCCGGATAGCTTTGTTTCCGAGAGGGGGCCCAGCACCAACCCACGGACGAACTCACCGAGCGAAAAATCAGTGGCTTCCTGATCTGCGGCGTCGGTGTCTTCGATCCAGCGAACACGGTTGAAACGAGCGAATGCGTTTTGGGTCTCCAGTAACTCGATCGCAGAGATCGGACCGCCACCGATCGGCTTCAACGATACACGCGCCATACAGAAGCCGTGGCCCGTCGAAAAACTGGCGACGTTCAAATCGCCCAGCTCGACTTCCATTCGGCGGGCTTCAATTCCGTATTGCGCCATTCGCCGGCATGCCGCTTTGCCGGGGGCCCATACGATACGTTTCCGTGTGCGCTCTGCGTCTGATGCTTCGGCATAGAGATCGCACTTCGAGACCAGACGCCTCGCCTGCGGCGCCAAGCTCCAATAAGTGACGAGATCGCCTCGATCACCTCTGATACCAGTCTTGCGAAGTTCTGACCGTTTTCCGGGCGGTTCGGTTTCGAAGGTCGGTGCTCCGACGTCCCCTCTCCCCTCGTGGGGGAGGGACAGGGAGAGGGGTATACGACCTGTCCTCGAACTCTTGCGCTTGCGGAGTCTTCCGGAGTGACCCCTCTCTCCGTCTCTCCCCCACGAGGGGGGAGAGGACCGGATGCGAGGGCCTTCGGTAGATCCACGCCAATCGAGTCGAAAATTCGTGAGCGCGGTATGAGAAGTCCGACGATGTGGTCATGAAAGTCCGTACCCACCTCGCGGGCGCGCAAACGTGCCCATACGGGTTCGTCGGCGTATCGGGTTCGAAGCGCCTCGATCTGTTCACGTGGAAATAAGCTCGAGTCGGTTGAAACGAGATCCTTCATTCGTAAAGGGCTTGTCGCGCCACTGGCGACCGGTCCCGAAGATGGGTCCAGTCCATCGATCTCGTAGTAGAAAGTGATCTCGTGATCGGCGACCTCGACGGCTGCAATCTCACCGATGTTCGACATATGTGTGCTCCGGATCCGCTCGACCGACATCTTAGCGATGCCCATCCTGACGACAACCACCGGAGGCCTTGTTCGGGCTTTCACTCAGGTCGTCAGACGCGCCCTGTTGAACCCGAGCGCATGGGGACAAGGGCAAATGCCGTTGTGCCCGATGATTGCATTGACCCGACAACTTCCATCCGCCCGCAGATAGTATTGCGCCCTGCGTTCGCCCGGTAAACGCGGTGTCCGATCGATCTGATGTGGACGCCGGCTGCCACCTGCGCGACCCGCTCGGAACATATCGGTATAGCTCGCATCGTCCTGAGCAAGAGGATCGTCTCAGTCTGTCGAGGTTCGGTTCGCATTCACAACCTGCAAGATCCCTTCGGGTACAGTCTTGGGACACGTGATGCTGAACTCAACGGAAATGCCCCTCTGGGAAATGGATCGCAATAGCCAGAAATGAGATTTCCGTTTCCTACGTGATCCAAGCGAGCTTTCGGACTCACTCGTCGGAAGTCAAAGCGTTATGCTACTTCCTTGGATTGGTATATTTTTCAGAAACCTCCCCAAGAATTGCGTCGATTTTTGTGGCAATGAACGTTCCGCGAGGCGTCAGGATGACATTTTTCTCCTTGAGACTCGTCGGTGTTGGAATCTTGTCGATCAGACCAAGCCCACCTTTCCTGGATACTCCAGAGCCGAGGTTGTCCGTGTGTCGCGCCAAGGTCGGATACGGTATGCTGAGGCGCTCAGAGAAATCTTTCAGAGTAGGTAGCCGTTCTTGATCTGAACCATCCTCTCGGATTATTTCCAGAAAAACTCGTAACTCGGCCAAATTGACGCTTGGCATGGCGGTTCTTACAAAGTCCAATACTGCAGTCGCTGCTTCCCATTCCCGCTCATTCTGCTTTCCAATGGAAGGGTGGAAGAAAAAAAACATCGTCGGATTCTCCGTTTGTTAATCAATCAGACAGACTGCAGACGGCGCCGTCAATATCACATTGCATATTATCATAAATGAGATTATATGAAGAATGATAACAAGGCGCTGCATTGGCATCAGCACCCCTACCAAAGGAGTCCACCATGAATGTAATCGACCAGATCCACGTTCGCCGCGTCATCAACGGCCGCTCCTATGATACCGGAACGGCCGAGTTCGTCGCCGTGATTACCTGCTATCGTTGGGGCTGGGACGACTTCCAGTCGGAATTGACGGCGCTGTATCTCTCGCGACGGGGGCAGTGGTTCCTCGCCGGTGAAGGGGGAGCCACATCCCGTTGGGCCAAGCCGTGCTCGAGTGGCAACAGCCACAACCCGGGGACCGGCATCGAGCTGATTGCACCGGACGAGGCTCAGCGGCTGTTGGAGGAGGTCGATGGCGATGTCGACAAGTATTTCCCGGTCGAGGAAGGCTGATCCGATCAAGTGATTTACCGCTAACGCAAGAAAGCCCCCCCTCGAGGCGGGCTTTCTTGCGTTCTGGATTGCGGCACCCGATGCAAATTTTGAATTTTCCCGCTCCGAACACACCCTAAGCTGCCGAGACGGACTGCAGAACATACTCCGATGCCCCCCATCTGCCGTGGCGAATTCTCGTCAGGCGGTAGCCCGCGGCACGGGTTTCGACCAGACCCGAGATGTACTGCGCCACCTGCTGCCGGTTGTGCGGCGAGAGGTTCACGACCGACAGCACCTCCGGAGAGACCGTGACGGCGGTGACCGGAGACGACCCGTGCATCGCCGCCCAACGGGCGAAGAACTCGCCGATCAGGTCGCGGACGGGGTCCTCCTCGGTCAACAGCCGGTTCTTCTCGCAGGGGTCCTTACACCCGAGCGCGACGAGCGGATCGCGGATGACCTTGCCCCCGGGGATGTCCTCGTTCTGAACTGGAATCCGTCGACAGGAGA
>NZ_DAIPZB010000038.1:0-47480 GCF_036782435.1 Pinisolibacter sp.
CATTAAACGCATCAAATCAACATGATGGTCCAACCGCGCACAGGTCTCATGAGACAGGCTCTCAGCTCGCCTCGATCTCGACCGTGTAGTCGAGCGTCGACGTCACCCCGTCGCCGAAGAAGCCGCCTTCGATCGGCATCGTGCCGATCTGATCGGGCGCCGCCGACAGCGCCACGTGGCCGTCGCCGACCGCCACCCCGTGGGTCGGATCGAAGCCGTGCCAACCCGATCCCGGCACGTACACCTCCGGCCAGGCGTGCAGGTGGCGTCGCCCGTCCGGTGTCTCGGCGCGCGCCTGATAGCCCGAGACGAAGCGCGCCGGAATGCCCAGCGCCCGCGCCGCCGCCATGAACAACACCGTCACGTCGCGACACGCGCCACGCCCGACCGCCAACGTGTAGGCCGCACTCTGGGCGTGCCCGTCCGGCCGGATGTGACGATCGGTGCGGGTGAAGAGCGTCCGCGTGAGGCGCTCCAGAAACGCCTCCGCCCGCCAGCCGCTCGCCGCGGCGAGCGCCGCGGCGAAGGCGCGGACCTCGTCGTCGATGCCGTGATCGACCACGAAGGGCGCCGTCACCGCGTCCCCGTCGGTCGACCACGGCAGAGCCGGCGTATCGGCCGCGATCCGCGGCGACACCGTGGTCGTTTCGAGATCGAAACGGCTCACGATGCGGAAGAGGTCGGTCGGGCGATCGAAAGTGAGGTGGGTGACGAGGTTGCCGAAGGCGTCGTGTGTCTCCGTCCGCGTCGTCGGATGCGGCTCGACGCCGATCACCTGCCGCCGCATCACCACGCCCTCGGGCCGCGGCGCCAGACGCAGAAGATGATCGCCCAGCCCGACCGGAGCGGAATACCGATAGATCGTCTCGTGACGGACCGAGAACCGCATCGCGTCGACGTCCCCCGCCCCTGCTCACCACGTCCCGCTCGTCGAGATCGTGTCCCCCCAGGAGACCGCGATCGGGTCCTCCGGTCCAGCCCTCGGCTGCCCGAATGCTGGGCGCGTCTCTCGGAAACGGAAACGGGCGGGGTCGCCCCCCGCCCGTTCCGTGTTTCCCGCCGAAGCGAAGATCACTCTTCGTCTTCCGCCGGCTCCGGCCCCTTGAGGCTCTTGAGCTTGGCGAAGATCTTGTCGGCATCGAGTTCGTCTTCCTGGGTACGACCGCCGGAACCGTAGGCGCCGTGTTCGTCGAGCGGACGCACGCTCTCCTCGACCGGCAGCAGCGTCGCCGCACCCGGCTCGCCCGCCTCGCGGACCGGCATGCCCTTCGCCGCCTTCTCCACCTCGAGGTCGAGCTCGAGCTGCGAGGTCAGACCCAGCGTCACCGGGTCCATCGGCGCGAGGTTGGCGGCGTTCCAGTGGGTACGCTCGCGGATCTGCTGGATCGTCGTCTTGGTCGTGCCGACCAGACGCATGATCGCCGCGTCCTTGAGTTCGGGGTGGTTGCGCAGCAGCCACAGGATGGCGTTCGGCCGATCGTGGCGGCGCGACACCGGCGTGTAGCGCGGACCGCGACGCTTGGCCTCCGGCACCCGCACCTTCGGGTCGGCGAGCTTGAGGCGATGCGCCGGATCCTTGACGGCCTTGTCGATCTCGTCGCGGGTCAGCTGGCCGGTCATGATCGGGTCGAGACCCTTGATGCCCTGCGCCGCTTCACCGTCGGCGATCGCCTTCACCTCGAGCGGATGCAGCCGGCAGAAGGCGGCGATCTGGTCGAAGGACAGCGCGGTGTTCTCCACCAGCCAGACGGCGGTGGCCTTGGGCATCAGGGGCGTATTGGTCGGCGTCGCCATGAGATGGACCTTCCTCGTGGCCTCTCTCGGCCGGCGGGCGCGGGAGAGGGCGTGTCGTACGCGACATGAAACGGAGATGACGCCTCATAGCAGATCGGGCCGTGCGTCGCAATTCCGCCGTGGAACCGACCGCGCCCTCACACCGTCAGCACGATCTTGCCGATGTGCGCGTTGGTCTCCATACGGGCATGGGCCTGCGCCGCTTCCCTCAACTGGAAGGTCGAATCGACCACGATCTTCACCTTTCCCGCTTCGATCGCCGGCCAGACCTTCTCGACCAGCGCCTCGGCGATCGCCGCCTTGAAGCCGACGTCGCGGGCACGCAAAGTCGAGCCGGTGTGGACCAGCCGCTTCATCATGATGCGGCCGAAGTTCACCGTCGCCTTCGGCCCGCGCAGGAAGGCGATCTGGACGATTCGGCCCTCGACCGCTGCCGCCTCGTGATTGCGCTCGATGTAGTCGCCGCCGACCATGTCGAGGATCACATCGGCGCCGTGGCCCTTCGTGAAATCCTTGACCTCCTTGACGAAGTCCTGTTCGCGATAGTCGATGGCGAGGTCCGCGCCGAGCTCGCGGCACCGCGCGCATTTCTCCGCCCCACCGGCGGTGGCGATCACCGTCGCGCCGAAGGTCTTGGCGAGTTGGATCGCCGTGACGCCGATGCCGGATGTGCCACCGTGGACGAGGAAGACGTCGCCCGGCTTCAGCCCGCCGCGATCGAAGACGTTCGACCACACCGTGAAGAACGTCTCCGGGATCGCCGCCGCTTCGATCGGGCTCAGACCCTTCGGCACCGGCAGCGCGTTGGCTTCCGCGACGACGGCATATTCGGCATAACCACCGCCCGGCACCAGCGCCGTGACCTTCGCCCCGAGCGAAAACCGCGACGCTCCCTCGCCGAGCCCGACCACTTCGCCGGCGAATTCGAGGCCGGGGATGTCGGAGGCGCCCTTCGGCGGCGGATAACCGCCCTGGCGCTGCAGCACGTCGGGCCGATTGACCCCGGCCGCCGCGACCTTCACCAGGATCTCGCCGGGACCGGGCACCGGCAGCGGCCGGGTCTCGGCGACGAGCGCCTCCGGCCCGCCCGGCGCGGGGATGGCGATGACGGTCATGGTGGCGGGAAGGGCGGTCATGATGCGATCTCCTGCGGCCGCCGTCAGTACGGCGACCCGTCCTTGTGGGTGAAGACGTAGCGGCCGTCGTCGAGCATGCGGCCCGCGAGGTCGTCGTCCGGATAGGTCGCCACCTCTCCCGGCGTACGATCGCCGACGACGAGAAGCAGCACGTCGGCGTCGCTCTCGTTGAAGAAATGATGGGCGTCGGTCGAACCGGCCGGAAAGCCGGCACAGGTGCCCGCCGGCATCATCTGACGCCCGGCGTCGGTCACCATCACCGCCTCTCCCTCCAGCACGTAGACGAATTCGTCCTGCTTCAGATGCGAATGGCGCACCGACGACTGCCCGCCCGGCTCGATCCGGGTGAGGACGACGCCGAAGTTGGTGAGGCCGGCGTGATCGCCGAGCCGCCGGTTCCAGCGCTTCGTCACCAACGCGGCGAAGGGCTCGGGATAGCGTGTGGCGTTGGTCTCGGCGACGTCGAAGGGATCGAAGGCGGGCGACTTCGGAGCGGCCATGGCGGGAACCTCCCGGTGAGGGATCGGACGGCGAGGCTAACGCGCCGTCGCCGACCTGTCACCGCCTCGTTCGAGGCGCCGCGGCCACGTCAGCCATGCGCCGGCGTGACGGTGTGGACCATCTCGACCACGCCGTTTGCATGGGTGACCGACCGCTCCAGCGTCGCCGCCCACCGCCGTGTCCCCGACTTCCACAGCGGCGTCCCCGACCCCAGAATCACCGGGATCACGAAGGTCGTGAGCCGGCGAACCAACCCTGCGTCGAGAAAGGCGCGGATCGGTCCGCCGCCGCCCACCACCCAGATCCGCCGGAGCCCGGCGCGCTCCAGGTCGTAGGCGATCTCCACCGCCGTGCGGTCGTCGAAGACGGCGAGCCCGTCGTCGTCGATCCGTCCCGATTTCGTCATGACCATCGTCGCCTTGCCGCGATAGGGCCACTCGGCCGCGCGCCGGCACTCCCGATAGGTGGCCGCCCCCATCACCAGCGCATCGATACGCCCGTAGAAGGTGTCGTAGCCGTAGTCGCAGGCATCGTACGGCGCGAGCCAGCCGATCGAGCCCTCGGCGTCGGCGATGCAACCGTCGAGCGAATGGGCGATGTAGACGGCGACCTCGGGCATCGGCTTCCTCCCCCTCGCGACGGCTCCACGACGGCCGTCGTCGGCGCTCCTATGCCGCCGGCTCCACCGGTTCTATACTCGAATCATGGCGACCGACGATGGTCGCGAAACGATCGGATGCACCGCCATGGTCTTCGTCGACGACGACCGCCCGAAGAAGAAGCTCGCCCACGAGATCGGCCAGGACGTCTCGCTCGTCTCCGAAGGCGAACTCGAGGAGCGCATCGCGCTGCTCCAGGGCGAGATCGAGCGCCTGCGTGGCGAGGTCGCCAAGCGTCGCGCCTCGCGCTCCGCCGCCGACGCGGTCTTCAAACTGTGACGCCGCCGCTCGCCGCGACCGCGCCCGAAACGCCGCCCGCCGCCCAGGCCGGCCGTGCCGTGCCGCGCGTCGCGGTGACCGAACTGAAACTCGGCGAATTCCGCAACTACGCCGGCCTTTCCGTCGCCACCGACGGCCGCCACGTCGTGCTCGCCGGCGAGAACGGTGCCGGCAAGACCAACGTGCTCGAGGCGCTGTCGCTGCTCTCCCCCGGCCGCGGCCTGCGCCGCGCCCGCCTCGACGAGATGGCCCGCCTCGGCAGCCCCGGCGCCTGGACGGTGTTCGCCCGCCTCGACGGCCCCGACGGCGCGATACGGATCGGCACCGGTAGCGAGGCGCGCGGTGACGAGGAGGCTCTCGTCCGCCGCGTCCGCATCGACGGCGAGCCGGCGCGCTCCGCCGACGATCTGCTCGATCACGTCCGGGTGCTGTGGCTCACCCCGGCGATGGACGGGCTCTTCACCGGCCCGGCCGCCGAGCGGCGGCGCTTCCTCGACCGCCTGGTCCTCGCCCTCTCGCCCGCCCACGGCGCCCATGTGAGCGCCTTCGAGAAGGCGATGCGCGGCCGCAACCGGCTGCTCGAGGACGACCGGCTCGATCTCGACTGGTTGGAGGCGATCGAAGCGCAGATGGCCGAACTCGGCGTGGCGATCTCGCTGTCGCGGGTCGAGACCGTCGCCTGCCTCGAGCGCCTCATCGCCGCCACCCGCGCCGATGCCCCCTTCCCGCACGCCGAATTGGCGCTCGAGGGCGAGATCGAGGCGCTCGTCGCCGCCGGCGGACCCGCGGCCGACGCCGAAGACGTCTACCGCGCCCGACTGCGTGACGGCCGCCGCCGCGACAAAGCCGCCGGCCGCACCCTCGACGGGCCGCACCGCGCCGACCTCGTCGTCCATCATGGGCCGAAGGCCATGCCGGCCCACCTCTCCTCGACCGGCGAGCAGAAGGCGCTGCTTCTCGGCCTCGTCCTGGCGCATGCCCGCCTCGTCGGCGAGACCTGCGGTCGCGCGCCCCTCCTCCTCCTCGACGAGGTCGCCGCCCATCTCGACCCGCGCCGCCGCGCCGAGCTCTTCGACGTCGTCGAGGCGCTCGGCTCGCAGTGCTGGATGACCGGCACCGATGCCTCCGCCTTCGCCGCACTCGGCGAGCGGGCGGAGCTGTTCGAGGTGACGGGAGGCGCGGTGCGACGTGGCGGACCGGCGGCGTGAGACGCGTTCGGGCCGCTCGACACGATCAGCGAGGTTCGCCACCCGCCGGAAGCCTTCACCTCACGGATTGAGCGTCCACTGCCAATTGGCGGTACGGATGTCCTGATGGCTGAACTTGCGCAGCAGGTCGGCGGTGCACCGGTAGTTCGTCAGATTGATGCGCTTGAACGGGCCGGGGCTCTCGACGCAGAGGTTGACGTCGCCCTTGCCCCAACGCGTCCCGCCCGCGGTGGCGTGCATGTAGAAGTGCCCGCGCGGATAGGTGCCGATCTTTCGGCAGCGACCCGCGGCGACCCGCCACCAGCCGGAAACGACGAATTCCTTCGACCCCGGCGCGAGCCGCGACGAGACCGCCACCGACGCCTCGCGGGGCGCGCGATTGCAGACGCTGAAGGCGAACATGCTCTCGCCCGTCCCGGCCGCCTCCGGTTCCAAGGCCGACGCCTCACCCGACAGCAACACGCCCGCGACGAACGACGCCGCCAACCACATTTCGACCGATTTCATCGTTCTCTCCCCCCCGACGAGACGAAAGCGGATCTCGGTTCGAGCACCCGCACCTAAGTAGAATAACGAAGTCTCGATCGCCGGCCATCCCTGTCGATTCGACGGATGCCCGGCCGCCACCATCGTCATCTTGCCTTCCCCGCCCCGTTCGCTCAGGATGTCGCCTCCCCACCTCTGGACCCGAGCCCCATGGAACCCGCCACGCTCCTCGCCTTCACCGTCGCCCTGACCATCGCCGCGATCGTGCCCGGTCCGGGCATGACGGCGCTCGTCGCCCGTGCGTTGGCAGTGGGGTTCTGGGGCACAATGCCGATGGTGCTCGGCCTGATCATGGGCGATATGATCTTCCTCACCTGCGCCGCCCTCGGCCTCGCCGCGCTCGCCGCCACCTTCTCGACCGTCTTCACCGTGGTGAAGTTCGCCGGCGCCGCCTATCTCATCTGGCTCGCATGGCAGCTGTGGACGGCGACGCCCCATGCCGACGTGGTCGAAGCGTCGCGCCGTCCCGAACACTCGGCGTGGCGGGTGGCGCTCGCCGGCCTGACCCTCACCCTCGGCAATCCCAAGACCATCGTCTTCTACATGGCCCTTCTGCCGACCGTCGTGGACCTCGCGGCGCTGACCCCGCTCGGCTTCGTCGAGATGGCGGTGATCGTCTTCCTCGACCTGCTGGTCGTCGGCGCCGCCTATGCCGCCATGGCGGCGCGCGCCCGCCGCTTCTTCCGCGATCCCAAGGCCCGCCGCCTGCTCGACCGCACGGCGGGAACGATGATGGCCGGCGCGGCGGTAGCCGTGGCGGCGCGGTAGACACGAGCATCGCGCCCCGCCGCGCCGAAACCGCAGGATCGAGCGGCGGTGGCCGTGGCGGCGCGGTGAAGCGAGGTTTCGCGGGACGCACCCGCCGAAATGCGGCCCCTCGCCGCTCACCCGCAGCGCTTCGGCTGGCCGAATGGCGCGAATCGCCCTCACCGACGCTCCGCGGCCCATTTCGCGCAGGCTGCAACCCACTGATTGAAAAGCCTCTTTTTGGCCCGTCCGGGAAGCTTTGCGCCCACGCGCGCGCGCCTGTATGTAGACGGCCTCGCGATATGCGCGACAGACGATGGAAAGCGACCCCCGGCCCATGAGCGACATCCACGACGAAGGCACCCCGAGGAACGGCGCGGACGGCTACGGCGCCGACTCGATCAAGGTGCTGAAGGGCCTCGACGCGGTCCGCAAGCGGCCGGGCATGTACATCGGCGACACCGACGACGGCTCGGGCCTGCATCACATGGTCTACGAGGTCGTCGACAACGCCATCGACGAGGCGCTGGCCGGCTGGGCGAGCGAGGTCTTCGTACGGCTCAACGCCGATGGCTCGGTCACGGTACGCGACGACGGCCGCGGTATCCCCACCGACATCCACCCGGAAGAGGGCGTGTCGGCAGCCAACGTCATCATGACCCAGCTCCACGCCGGCGGTAAGTTCGACCAGAACTCCTACAAGGTCTCCGGCGGCCTGCACGGCGTCGGCGTCTCCGTGGTGAACGCCCTGTCGACGACGCTCGATCTGACGATCTGGCGCGACGACAAGGAGCACACCATGCGCTTCCGTCACGGCGTGCCGGACGAGGACCTGAAGCTCGTCGGCCCGGCCCCGGGCAAGCGCGGCACGGAAGTGACCTTCCTGCCCTCGCCCGAGACCTTCACCAAGACCGACTTCGATTTCGCCACGCTGGAGCACCGCCTGCGCGAGCTCGCCTTCCTCAACTCGGGCGTCAACATCACCCTCGAAGACCGCCGCGGCGTCGAGCCCCACGTGGTGAAGATGCACTACGAGGGCGGCCTCATCGAGTTCGTGAAGTATCTCGACCGGATGAAGAAGCAGGCGCTCGCCGAACCGGTCTACATGAAGGCGGAGAAGGACGGCATCACCGTCGAATGCGCTCTGTGGTGGAACGACAGCTATCACGAGCAGACGCTCTGCTTCACCAACAACATCCCGCAGCGTGACGGCGGCACCCATCTCGCCGGCTTCCGCGGCGCGTTGACCCGCCAGATCACCGGCTATGCGGATTCCTCCGGCCTGATGAAGAAGGAGAAGGTGACGCTCTCCGGCGAAGATTGCCGCGAAGGCCTGACCTGCGTCCTCTCGGTCAAGGTGCCCGACCCCAAGTTCTCCTCCCAGACCAAGGACAAGCTGGTCTCCTCAGAGGTTCGCCCGGTCGTCGAGAACACCTTGAACGAGGCGCTCGGCACCTGGCTCGAGGAACATCCGAGCGAAGCCAAGAGCGTCGTCGGCAAGGTGGTCGAGGCCGCCGCCGCCCGTGAGGCCGCCCGCCGCGCCCGCGAACTGACCCGCCGCAAGGGCGTCCTCGACGTCGCCTCGCTACCCGGCAAGCTCGCCGACTGTTCGGAGAAGGATCCCGCGAAGTCGGAACTCTTCATCGTCGAGGGTGACTCGGCCGGCGGCTCCGCCAAGCAGGGCCGCAACCGCGAGAACCAGGCGGTGCTGCCGCTGCGCGGCAAGATCCTCAACGTCGAGCGCGCCCGCTTCGACAAGATGCTGTCCTCGGAGCAGATCGGCACGTTGATCACCGCACTCGGCACCGGCATCGGCACCGACGAGTTCAACATCGACAAGATCCGCTACCACAAGATCATCATCATGACCGACGCCGACGTCGACGGCGCCCACATCCGCACCCTGCTCCTGACCTTCTTCTATCGGCAGATGCCGGAGCTGATCGAGCGCGGCTATCTCTACATCGCCCAGCCGCCGCTCTACAAAGTGACCCGCGGCAAGTCCGAGCAGTATCTCAAGGACCAGAAGGCCTTCGAGGACTACCTCGTCGACCAGGGCCTCGAGGACACCCGCCTCGTCCTCGGCAACGGCGAGGAACTCGCCGGCGCCGACCTGAAGGCCATCGTCGAGGAGGCGCGCATCATCCGCGCCTCGCTCGACAACCTCCACCACCGCTACCTGCCGCGCATCGTCGAGCAGGCCGCCATCTGCGGCGCCCTCGACAAGGAGATCCTCGACGACGCCGAACGCGCCGAGAAGGTCGCCGCGGCGCTCGCCATCCGTCTCGACGCCCTCGCCGACGAGTTCGAGAAGGGCTGGAGCGGCCATGTCGGCGAGGACGGCGGCATCGTGATGAAGCGGACGCTGCGCGGCGTCACCGAGACCCGCATCCTCGATGCCGGCCTCATCGCCTCCGCCGACGCCCGCAAGATCGACGCCCATGGCGACCGGCTCGAGGAGATCTTCGCCTCCGCCGCCACCCTGCGCCGCAAGGAGACCGCGACCATCGTCCACGGGCCGAACGACCTGCTCGACGCGGTCTACGCCCAGGGCCGCAAGGGCATCGCCATGCAGCGCTACAAGGGCCTCGGCGAGATGAACCCCGGCCAGCTGTGGGAGACCACCCTCGACCCGGACATCCGTTCGCTCCTCCAGGTCAAGATCCGCGAGGCCGACGACGCCGGCGAGATCTTCGCCCGCCTGATGGGCGACGAGGTCGAACCGCGCCGCGACTTCATCCAGGAGAACGCCCTCGCCGCCAACCTCGACGCGTGAGACCGAGCACCGTGAGACGAACGATGATCCGTGCTCTTCTCGTCGCTGTCCCGCTGCTCGCCGTGGCTCCGGCGAAGGCGGCGGGGACCGTCGAGATCCCCATCCCACGCAGCATGGCCGGCGACAAGGGTAAGTATTACCTCCTGCGCTCCGAGAAGATCGGCACCATCGTCCGCACCCTGCACAAGCGGGTCGGCGTCGATGCCACCGGCTATACGAAGGCCGAGACCGATTGCGCATCGATGAAGATGCGTGAACTCGGCTACAGCGAGGACTCTCCGGAGGCGATCCGCGAGTCGCCGGGCCACTGGTTCGAACTGGTGCCCGGCTCCAGCAAAGGCGACCTCGCCGCCTTCGTGTGCCGCCGCTGACATGATCCTCCATCGCCGATGGATTTTCTCGAGCCCGCGGGAATGATCCTGCGGGTTTTCGCGTATGTATCGACAGACACGGATCGGCGGTCTCCGTCTCCGCCGAACGTTTTTCCTGTTCCCGACGAGGCCCCCATGGCGTCGGACGACACCACCGCCCTCCTCGAACGGCAGATCCCGGCGCTGCGTCGCTTCGCCTGGGCGCTGACCCGCGACGACGAAGCGGCCGACGATCTCGTCCAGGACTGCCTCGAGCGGGCGCTGACCCGCTGGTCGCTGCGCCGTCCCGACGTCGATCCGCGCCCCTGGCTCTTCACCATCCTGCGCAATCTCCACGTCGACGGGCTGCGCCGCCGGCACGGGCGCGGCGCCGAGGTGGAGTGGAACGAGGACACCGACGTGGCGACCACCGACGGCGTCGACGGCACTCTCGAGCTGCGCGACACGCTCGCCGCCCTCGACCTCCTGCCGGAGGAGCAGAAGACCCTGCTGCTGCTCGTCGGCGTCGAGGACCTCTCCTACCAGGAAGCGGCGCGCGTCCTCGATCTGCCGGTCGGCACCGTCATGTCGCGGCTCGCCCGCGGTCGCAAACGCCTGCGTTCGATCCTGGAGACCGGACGTCCCTCGTTCCTGCGGAGAGTGAAATGACCGGGACCGAGATTCCCGTCGGCGAAGACGACCTGCAAGCGGCGATCGACGGCCGCCTGACGCCGGAGCGCCGCGCCGCGGTCGACGCCTTCCTCGCCGATCACCCCGACGTCGCCGAACGGGTCGCCGACGACATCCGTCTGCGCGACGTTCTGCGCGCCCGCTTGGCGGCGAAACATGCCGAGCCGATCCCCGCCCGCCTGCGTATCGCCACCCTGCGCGCCGCCCGCCGTGCCCGCCTCCTCGCGCATGCCCGGACGATCGCCGCGGCCCTCGTCCTCTTCGTCACCGGCGCCGGCGCCGGCGCGCTCGCCACCCGCACCCTCGCGCCGACGCCCGACGTCGTCGCGCACGTCTCCGCCCCGGCGGTCGGCGTCGCCGCCGATGCCGGCGCCGCCCATCGCACCTTCGTCGTCGAGGTCGCCCATCCGGTCGAGGTCGACGCCTCGCACGAGGCGCATCTGATGCAGTGGCTGTCGAAACGCCTCGGCCGCAAACTCGCCGCCCCCGACCTCTCCCGCTTCGGCTGGCGGCTGATGGGCGGACGCCTGTTGTCGGTGGAGACGGGCGCCGCGGCGCAGCTCATGTACGAGGATACGGACGGCCGCCGGCTGACCGTCTTCGTCCGGGCGAGTATCGGCGAGGAGACCGCCTTCCGCTTCCGCCGCGACGGCGAAACCTCGACCTTCGCCTGGATCGACCGCGGCTTCGGCTTCGCCGTCACCGCCGCCGCCGACCGCGAACGCCTGCTTCCCGTGGCCGAAGCGGTCTATCACGGTTTCGAGGAGACACCCGCACCGGCGAGCGGCCGCGGGTGAGCCGCGCGTGGAAGGGCTTGCTCGGATCGCGGTTACCGCCTAACCGGGTGTGAGGCGGCGCGGCACACGGACCGGGCGGCCCGCGCCCCGCCGCCGACCTCCGCCCGGCTCCTTCGATGTCCTCCGCCCTCTGGCGTCGCGAAACCTACGAGACGTTCCGTCTCGCTTGGCCGATGATCGTCGCGCAGCTCGCCCAGATGGCGCTGCCGACGACCGACATTCTGTTGCTCGGTGGCCTCGGACCGGAGGCGGTGGCCTCGGGCGCCCTCGCGGTCAACCTCTACAACACCTTCATGCTCTTCGGCGTCGGCATCATGTCGGCCACGGTGCCGATGGTCGCCCGCCAGCGTGGGCACATGCGCCATTCGGTCAAGGATCTGCGCCGCACCGTGCAGCAGGCGCTGTGGGTGGCGGTGTCGATCGCCCTGCCGATGTGGGCGGTCCTGTGGAACGGCGAGGCGATCTTCCACCTGCTCGGCCAGGATCCCGAACTGTCGCGCCGCGGCGCGGCGTTCCTGCGCATCATGATGTGGGGGCTCCTGCCGTTCTTCGGCTTCGTCGCCCTCCGCTCCTTCATCGCCGCGCTGGAACGGCCGGCCTGGACGCTGATCGTCGGCGTCTCGGCCGTCCCGATCAACGCCGTCCTCGGTTGGGCGCTGATCCACGGCCGCTTCGGCCTGCCGACGCTCGGGGCGAACGGCGCCGCCTTCGCCACCGCCCTCACCATGGGCTTCCTCTTCGCCGGCCTCGTCGTCGTCCTCGTCACCGAGCGCCGCTTCCGCCGCTACCGGCTGTTCGGCGACCTCTTCCGCGCCGATTGGCAACGTTGGCGCGACGTCTGGCGTCTCGGCCTGCCGATCGCGCTGATGATCGTCTTCGAGACCTCGATCTTCAACGCCGCCGGCTTCCTCGTCGGCCTGATCGGCACCGCGCCGCTCGCCGCCCACGCCGTCACCCTGCAGATCGCCGCCACCGCCTTCATGGTGCCCTTCGGCCTCGCCCAGGCGGTCACCGTCCGCGTCGGCCTCGCCTACGGCCGCGGCGACGACCGAGCCATGGCGCTCGCCGGCTGGACCTCGTGGTGGCTGACGGTGGCGATCATGTGCGGCACCGCCGCGCTCTTCACCCTCGCCCCCGATCTGCTGCTCGGCGCCTTCCTCGACCGCGCCGACCCGAAGAACGCCGAGACCTTGGCCCTCGGCCGGGCCTATCTCGCGGTCGCCGCCCTGTTCCAGATCGTCGACGGCATCCAGGCGACCGCCGCCGGCATGCTGCGCGGCCGTCACGACACCCGCGTGCCGATGATCATGGCGCTCGCCGGCTACTGGGGCGTCGGCCTGACCGGCTCGATCGTCCTCGCCTTCCCTCTCGGCCTCGAAGGCGTCGGCGTCTGGCTCGGCCTCGCCCTCGGCCTCGGCGCCGTGGCGATCCTGCTGACCTTGCGCTGGATCGTCCTGTCCCGCCGCCCGAGCCCCCTCTCGACGCCCGCGGCGCGATGATCGATCATCGCCGTCCGCTACGGACGGAGGGGCCGATGCCGCGGTTGTCGTTCTGGTTCGAATTCGCCTCGACCTATTCCTACCTCTCCGCCCTGCGCATCGAGGCCATGGCGGCGGAAAAGGGCGTCGCGATCGATTGGCATCCCTTCCTGCTCGGCCCGATCTTCCGTGCCCAGGGTTGGGAGACCTCGCCCTTCAATATCTACCCGGCCAAGGGCCGCTACATGGTGCGCGACATCGGGCGCATCGCCGCCGCCCGCGGCCTGTCCTTCCGCATGCCCGAGACCTTCCCGCAGAACGGCCTCGCCGCCGCCCGCCTCGCCACCGTCGGCGCCCGCGACGGCTGGGTCGCCCCCTTCGTCCGCGCCGTCTACACCGCCGAATTCGCCGACGGACGCGACATCTCCGACGAAGCCGTCCTCGCCGACCTTCTCGCCGACATCGGCATCGACCCCACCGCCGCCTTCGCCGCCGCCGGCTCACCCGAGATCAAGAACCGCCTGCGCACCGAGACCGCGACCGCCGAACGCCTCGGCATCTTCGGCGCGCCGAGCTTCGTCACCGCCGACGGCGAACTCTACTGGGGAGACGACCGGCTGGAAGCAGCCCTCGCCGACACGGTTTCCGGGCCGTCCGCAAATTAGTTCTTCGAAGGCTACGTTGACGCTACGACATTCCCGCGCGTCCCCGTACTTTCTGTGTGCATTGGTCTCGAACGAGGGCGACCACTCCTACACGATCTGGCATATCGGACGATACGTAGTTGAATTAAGAATATAACAATTGATTTAGGCTGCTGTTAACTTTCATCCCACAGTCTTGCCGTATGAGCCTGGATATCCTCCCGTTCGGAAGCTCGCAAAGATCAGTGCAGTTCGTCACACCATCCGAAGAACTGTCCGTCGAGGTTTCGATCATGAGCTTCTTCTCTTCAACCCGAGAGACCCGTGCCAAGCTCGCCGCGCTCGACAAGTCGCAGGCGATCATCGAGTTCGAGATGGACGGGACGATCGTCACCGCCAACAAGAACTTCCTCGGTGCCTTGGGCTATTCGCTGGAAGAGATCCGCGGCAAACATCATTCGATGTTCGTCGAGCCGTCCCATCGTGACAGCGCCGAATACCGCGCCTTCTGGGAAGATCTTCGTCGCGGCACCTATCGCGCCGCCGAATACAAGCGCATCGGCAAAGGCGGCAAGGAGATCTGGATCCAGGCCTCCTACAATCCGCTCCTCGGCCGCGACGGCAAGCCGTTCAAGGTGGTGAAATTCGCCACCGACATCACCGCCGAGAAGCTGAAGAGCGCCGAGTACCAGGGCCAGATCGCCGCCATCGACAAGGCTCAGGCGGTCATCTCCTTCGAACTCGACGGCACCATCCTCGACGCCAACCAGAATTTCCTGAACGCGGTCGGCTATCGGATCGAAGAGATCCGTGGCCAGCATCACCGCATGTTCATCGAGCCCGCTCATCGCGAGAGCGCCGACTATCGCGCCTTCTGGGACGCCTTGCGTCGCGGTGAATATCGCGCCGCCGAATACAAACGTATCGGCAAGGACGGCCGGGAGATCTGGATCCAGGCCTCCTACAACCCGATCTTGGACATGTCGGGGCGCCCCTTCAAAGTGGTGAAGTTCGCCACCGACATCACTGCACAGGTGAAGGACCGCCAACACCGTATCGAAATGCAGAAGGGCATCGACGCCGAACTCGGAGCGATCACCACCTCCGTCTCCCAGGCGAGCGAGCAGGCGACGAGCGCCGCCTCGGCGTCCACCCAGACCTCGTCGAATGTCCAGGCCGTCGCCTCGGGCGCCGAAGAACTCGCCCATTCGGTCTCCGAGATCAGCCGTCAGGTGGTCCACGCTCTCGAGATCACCAACGGCGCGGTGAGCCAGGCCGAGCACACCAACACCACCATCACCACGCTGCTCGCCGCCACCCAGAAGATCGGCGAGGTGGTCGACCTGATCAATTCGATCGCGGCGCAGACCAATCTTCTCGCCCTCAACGCCACCATCGAGGCGGCGCGCGCCGGCGAGGCCGGACGCGGTTTCGCCGTGGTCGCATCGGAGGTGAAGAACCTCGCCACCCAGACCTCCAAGGCGACCGAGGAGATCGGCGCCCAGATCGCCGAGGTTCAGTCGACCACCAAGGAAGCGGTCGGCGCCATCTCCGGCATCTCCCAGACCATCGGCCGAATCAACGAGATCTCCACCAGCATCGCCTCCGCGGTCGAGGAGCAGGAAGCGGTGACCCGCGACATGTCCGCCAACATGCAGGTGGCGGCGGAAGGCGTTGAGACCATCACCCGCGGCATGAACGAGATCGCCACCGCCACACGTCGCGTCGACGACGCCACCCGCAAGGTCAAGGAAGCCTCGCGCGCCCTGGCCTGACGCCGTTCGAAGACGATTGTTCGGCGACCGCCGTCCTCGCCGGGACGGCGGTCGTCTGGTCTCCAAGTTCGATCGGCCGTTCCACCCCGATCGCAACATGCTCTAACATTCCGCCTCGCCACGTCGGCGAGGGGGTCACGTCATGCGCTTCACCGTTCGCACCGTTCTTCTGCTCGTGGTCTCGGCCACACCGGCGGTCGCCGCCGAAACCATCGTCGGACGCTGGGGCGAAAGCCGTGAAGTGTGCTCCGGCGCCATGGCCGTCGACGTGAAGCCGATGGGATTGTCGTCGGAGGAAATGTCCTGCGAGTTCACCGACGTCTCGCGCGTCGGCGACGTCGTGACCTGGAAGGGCCGCTGCTTCGTCCGCGAGGAACCGCCGCGCAAGGAGACGGTGGTCGCCACTCTCCATCCGGACCGCAGCCTCACGATCTTCTTCCATGGCTCGGGCGCGAACATCCAGGACCTGCGGCGCTGCCGTTGATCGGCCGTTCCGGCCTCCGGGATCAGCGGCGATCGAAGCCGACCGCCGCCCACTCGGCCAGAACCTCCGGGTCGGTCTCGGCACGCCCGTGGGCCTCGAAGAGCCGTGCCGCGTCCGCGCCGGCGAGCCGTCCGGCCGCCCATACGGCCGCGCCGCGCACCACGGCCGCCTCGTCGCAGAGCCGCCGTTCGACCGCCGGCAGCAACCCCGGATCTCCGGAATTACCGATGGCGATCAGCACGTTGCGGACGAAGCGATCACGCCCGGTGCGCTTGATCGGCGACCCGGCGAAGCGCACCCGGAACGCCGCATCGTCCAGTTCGACGAGATCGGCGAGCGGCGGATCGACGAGATCCGGCCGCGCCACCAGCTTGGCCTCGCGCGCCGCCACCGCGAACTTGTTCCACGGACAGACGGCGAGGCAATCGTCGCAGCCGTAGATCCGGTTGGCCATGGCGGCGCGGAACTCGACCGGGATCGGTCCGGCGTGCTCGATCGTCAGATAGGAGATGCAGCGCCGCGCATCGAGCTGGTGGGGGACGGGAAAGGCGTCGGTCGGGCAGGCGTCGAGACAGGCCCGGCACGAGCCGCAATGCGACCGCTCCGCCGCGTCCGCCGTCAGACCGAGCGTCGTGTAGATCACCCCGAGGAAGAACCAGCCGCCGATCCGCCGCGACACCGCCAGCGTGTTCTTGCCCTGCCAGGCGATGCCGGCCGCAGCGGCGAGCGGTTTCTCCATCACCGGCGCGGTATCGACGAAGACCTTGACGTCACCGTCGACGCCGGCCCGCCGCGCCTCGCCGACGAGGCCGCCGGCGAGTTCCTTGAGCTTGCCCTTGACCACGTCGTGGTAGTCGCGATTGCGGGCATAGGCCGAGATCACACCGCGCTCCGGTGATGCCGGCCCGGCGAGCGCGTCTCCTTGCGGCCCGTAGTCGAAGGCGACGACGACGATCGAGCGAACCTCGGGCCACAGCCCGCGAGGGGCCGCACGCCACTCGGTCCGCTCCGCCATCCAGCCCATCGAGGCGTGATGGCCCGCCGCCAGAAAGCCCTGGAGATCGCCGGCGAGATCGGGAACCCGCTCCGGTGTCGTCACCCCGAGCGCCGAGAAGCCGAGCCGCGCCGCTTCCGCGTCGAGCCGACGACGCAGACGGGCGGCGATGCGATCGGATGGGGCGCAGGCCTCGGCGGTCATCGGGACGCGTCCTCCCAGGAAAGACCGCGCGGCGAGACGGAAAAGTTCGCCGGCTCAGTTTCGCTCTTCCGGCAGCACCGGCAGCGGCTGGAACTCGACGCCCTCTTCGGTGAGCTCGGTCACTTCCTCTTTCGTCGCCTCGCCGTATATGCCCTGATGCTCGACCTCGCCGTGGTGCATCTTCCGGGCTTCTTCCGCGAACTTGTCGCCGACGTAGGTGGCGTTCTCCGTCACCTTCTTGCGGATCTCGCGCATCGCCTCCAGCATCATCTTCTGCGCCGGGTCGGGCATCATCACCGCCTGACGCTTCGAGGCTTCCTCGCGCTCGTCCTTGGCCTTGGCCGACTGGACGTTCGGCGCCATCAACCCGCGCGACACCGAGGTCGAACCGCAGACGGGACAGGAGACGAAGCCCCGCGCCGCCTGGCCGTCGAAGTCGCCGGAGGAGCGGAACCAGCCCTCGAACGTGTGCTCGGCCTCGCAGACCAGCGTGTAGTGGATCACGACTCGGCCCTCCCGACGCTGGTGAGCCGATAGGGCCGATCGTGCGAGAGTGCCGGAACCCGGCCGCGCACCGCCGCCACTTCGTCGGTGTCGATCTCGGCGAAGATCAGCCCCGGCTCCACCCCGCCCTCGGCGACGATCCTGCCCCACGGGTCGATGATCAACGAATGGCCGAAGGTCTCCCGGCCGTTCTCGTGCAGTCCCGTCTGCGCCGCCGCGAGCACCCATGAGCCGTTCTCGATGGCGCGGGCGCGCAGCAGCGTGTGCCAGTGCGCCTCGCCCGTCGGCCGGGTGAAGGCCGCCGGCACGGTCAGCACCTCGGCGCCGCCGTCCTTGGCGAGGCTGCGGAAGAGATGCGGGAAGCGCAGGTCGTAGCAGATCGCGATGCCGAACCGCGCGAAGGGCAGATCGACGGTCACCGCCTCGTCGCCGGCGACGTAACGCGCGCTCTCGCGATAGACCTCGCCGTTCGCCAGTTGCACGTCGAAGAGATGGATCTTGTCGTAGCGCGCCGCGATCTCGCCGGTCGGCGCGATCACGAAGGCGCGGTTCGCCGCCTTGGCGCCGTCGCCGACCTTGATCGCCAGACTGCCGATGTGGAGATGGATGCCGAGCTCGCGTGCCAGGGCCCGGCCGTGCGCCAGCGTCGCGTCGCCCGCCTCGTCGGTCAGCGTCGCGAACAGCCGCTGCGGGTCCTCGTCCATGATCCCGGTGGTCTCCGGCGTCTGGACGTAGACCGCCCCGCCCGCCGCCGCCGCGCGCACCAGCTGGTCCATCGTCGCGATGTTGTCGGCGACGGAACGCGAAGAGGTCATCTGGACCAGAGCGGCGCGGAACTTGGACATCGATCCTCCGATAGCGCGGGTTCGCCGAAGCTCAACCGGCCCGACCGGCGAGCAGCGGATCGAGCCCGCCGGCGTCGTCGAGATCGTGCAGGTCGTCGCAGCCGCCGACATGGGTCTCGCCGACGAAGATCTGCGGGAAGGTGCTGCGTCCCGAGACCTTCATCATCTCGGCGCGATAGGACGGGTCGACGCTGGCGTTGCGCTCTTCGAAGGCGACGCCCTTCTCGCGCAGCAGCGCCTTGGCGGCGGTGCAGTAGCCGCAGTAGTCGCGGGTGTAGATCAACACACGGGGATCGGCCATGAGGTCCTCGTTCAGCACGCGCGCGACGGCGCGCCGTCGGTTCCGGCCGTTCATATCGTGATCGGACCGCCCGGAGCAACCCGCGCGAAGGTGAGCACGTCGACGCGGGACGCCCCGGCCCGCTTCAATGCCCGGGTCGCGGCGGTCGCCGTCGCGCCGGTGGTCAGCACGTCGTCGACCAATACCACCCTTCGCCCCTCGACCGCACCGCGCTGCGCCGGCGCCACCCGGAAGGCGCCGCGCACGTTCTCCTCGCGCTCGCGCTCGCCGAGCCCGACCTGCGGCCGCGTCGCCCGCACGCGGAGGAGGGCCGTGAGCGCCACCGGCACGCCGGTGATCCGGCCGACCTCGAGCGCGATCGCCGCCGCCTGGTTGAACCGCCGCGTCCACAGGCGACGCCGATGCAGCGGCATCGGCACGATCACCTCCGCCTCCCCCGTCAGGTCCCGCCCCGCCCGCGCCGTCATGCGGCCGATGAGCCGGGCGAGTTCGGTGCGGTCGTGATACTTGAGCCCTTGCACGATCTCTCGTGCCACCTCGTCGTAGAGAACCGCGGCGCGCGCCCGATCGAAGACCGGTGGATCGGCGATCGCCTCCGCCGACAGCGCCCCCTCGCCGATGTCGTAGCCGAAAGGAATGCCGAGGCGCTCGCAATAGGGCCGCTCGATCGGCCGGAGCCGCGACCAACAGCCGGCGCAGAGCCCGTGTGGTGTCGCCACCGGCTCGCGGCAGGCCATGCACACCGGCGGTAACGCCAGATCGACGAGGCGCCGGACGACCTCGCGGCCGAGGTCGCGCGAGCCGGCGAAGAGCCGCCGCAGCGCCCCTACGCTCTCGCTCTCGACCTCGCCGTCGCGCATCGTCCGCTCCACTCGTCCGCGTGACGATACTCTCTCCACACGCGATACACGAGGGAGCACCTTCGATCTCGGCCACACCTTTGACCTCGACCGCGTCGCGTGCGAAGGGAGCGGCGATGACCGGAACCGCCGCCCCCCGCCTCTTCGACCGCGCCCTGCTCGCCGCACGCCGTGCCCGCGCCCGAGCGCGACCGCGCGACGGCGCCGACTTCCTTCTCACCCGCGCCATCGACGATCTCGACGACCGCCTGCTTCCCGTCCTGCGCCGCTTTCCCCGCGCCGTCGACCTCGGCCTCGCCGCGGGCCGCGCCGCCGAGGCCGTACGCCGTCTCGACAAGGCCGACGAGGTGCGGGTCGCCGCGCTCGATCCCGGCGGCCACGCCGATCTCGTCGTCGACGAGGAGGCGCTGCCTTTCCCGCCGGCGAGCCTCGACCTGGTGATCTCGATGCTGTCGTTGCAGTTCGTCGACGATCTGCCCGGTACGCTGATCCAGATCCGCCGCGCCCTGGCCCCCGACGGCCTTCTGCTCGCCGCTCTCCTCGGCGGCGAAACCTTGCGCGAACTGCGCGAAGCGCTCTCCGATGCCGAGGTGGAACTGACCGGCGGCCTGTCGCCGCGGGTGATCCCCTTCGTCGGCGTCCGCGATCTCGGCTCTCTGCTGCAACGCGCCGGCTTCGCCCTGCCGGTCACCGACTCGGACCGCTTCACCGTGCGCTATCGCTCGATGTTCGACCTGATCGCCGATCTGCGCGCCATGGGCGCCACCAATCCGCTCGTCGACCGCTCGCGCCGCCCGACGTCGCGCCGCCTCTTCCTGCGCGCCGCCGAGATCTATGCCGAACGCTTCTCCGACCCCGATGGTCGCCTGCGCGCCACCTTCGAGATCGTCTCGGCCTCCGGCTGGGCGCCGCACGAGAGCCAGCAGAAGCCGGCGAAACCGGGCAGCGCCACCGTCCGCCTCGCCGACGCCCTGAAGGCACGCAGCTTCCCCGACGATGTCGCGGTGACGAAGACGCCGCCCGACGAGGGCGGCGGTGCCGGATGACGGTGTCCCGGCGCGATCAGCGCAGATAGGAATTGATCGTGTTGGCGAAGGCGTTCCACTTGTCGGCGACGCCGGTTCCGGTCGCCGACAGCGACGCGATGATGGCGAGCGAGACGAGCGTGCCGACGAGCCCGTATTCCATCGACGTGGAACCGGCATCGTCGCTCATCAGGGCGCGGGTCGTGGCGCGAAGCCTCTCGATCCTGGTCGTGATGCCCATGCCTCGTGGTCTCTCTCGGTCGATCCGATCAGATGAGATCGATCAGATGAGGTATCAAAGGTTCGTCCGCCGGTGGCATCGGAAAGTCTCGCAGTTTCGTCGGGCGGACCCATTTGAGGGCCTGTCCTTCGCGTCCGCGAACCGTTCCCGTCCACCTACGGCAGACGTAGAGTGGCATCAGGAGATGAAAATCTTCATAACGATGACTGGCGAAGGTGAGCGGTGCCAAGCACGGTTCCTTGACGTCGATCCCGAGTTCTTCGTGGAGTTCACGGATCAGCGTCGCCTCCGGGCTCTCCCCCGGCTCGATCTTGCCACCGGGGAATTCCCACAATCCCGCCATGGACTTGCCCTCCGGGCGCTGCGCCAGCAGCACCCGCCCGTCGGTGTCGATCAGGGCGACGGCGGCGACCAGGACGATCTTCATCCTCAGCTCCGGTAATCGCCGTTGATCGCCACGTATTCCTTGGTGAGATCGCAGGTGTAGACGGTGTCGGACGCCGTCCCGAGGCCGATCTCGACCTTCACGACGATGTGATCGCGCTTCATGTAGTCCGACGCGACCGCTTCCGAATAGGCCGGATCGCGTTCACCTTCGACCGCGACGCGAGTGTCGCCGAACCAGATCGCCAGCCGATCGCGCTCCGCCGGCTCGCCCGCCTTGCCCACCGCCATGACGATGCGGCCCCAGTTGGCGTCCTCGCCGGCGCAGGCGGTCTTCACCAGCGGCGAATTGGCGATCGACATGGCGATGCGCCGCGCCGACGCCTTGGAGACCGCGCCTTCGACCCTCACCTCGACGAACTTGCGCGCCCCCTCGCCATCCTTGGCGACCCACTGGGCGAGTTCCAGCGTGAGGCTCTCCAGCGCCGCCCGGAAATCGACGAGCGCCGGATCCTCGGCCACCGTCACCGGCGTCTGGCCGCGCTCGGCCGCCTTGGCCGTCGCGAACAGCAGCACCGTGTCCGAGGTCGAGGTGTCGCCGTCGATGGTGGTGGCGTTGTAGCTGTCGACCACCGCCGCGGAGATCAGGGCCTGCAGCGCCGACGCCTCGATCGCCGCGTCGGTGAAGAGGAAGGAGAGCATGGTCGCCATGTCGGGGGCGATCATGCCGGCGCCCTTGGCGATGCCGACCAACATCACCTCGACGCCGCCGATCTTCGCCGTGCGGGTCGCCACCTTCGGGAAGGTGTCGGTGGTCATGATGGCGCGCGCCGCGTCGATCCACGGCCCCTCGGCCACCCGCGTCGCCGTCTCGTCGAGCACACCTTCGAACTTGCGCGGGTCGAGCGGCTCGCCGATGACCCCGGTCGAGGCGAGGAAGACCTCGGACGGCGCACATCCCGCGACCTTCGCCGCGATGTCGGCGGTGACGCGAACCGTCTCGACGCCCTTCTTTCCGGTGAAGGCGTTGGCGTTGCCGGAGTTGACCACCAGCGCCCGCGCCCGACCCTGCGCCAGGTTGGCCCGGCACCAGTCGACCGGCGCCGACGGGCACTTCGAGGTGGTGAAGACGCCGGCGACCCGCGTGCCCTCGTCGAACAGGGCGAGGAACACGTCGGTGCGGTTCTTGTACTTGATCCCGGCTTCCGCCGTGGCGAAGCGAACACCGGGCACCACCGGGGTCGCGGGATGGGACTTGGGCGCGAGCGGCGAGACCGCGTGGGACATACGAGCCTCCGAAGGGCGTTCGATCGACGCCCGAGGCTTTAGCTTCCTTTTCCGGACCACTCAAGGCGCGACCGCTCCGCGACCCGCCCACGAGCGGGACGTCGGCGCGACCGACGTCGGACGCCCGCGGCCTCCGCCCCTCACAGAACGATCGCCACGCCGACCAGAGCCACCGCGCCGCCGACGAGATGGAAGGCTCTGATCTCCTCACCGAGCAGCCCCCAGGCGAGACCGGCGACGATCACCGGCAGGAGATTGAGGAACAGCGTCGCCCGCGCCGCCCCGAGCCGCCGGATGCCGACGATCCAGAACACCGGCGCCAGCAACGATGCCGCGATCGCCGCATAGAGGATCAGCGGCAGGTTCGCCCAGGTCGGCGGTGACACCGGCGAGGCGATCCAGAACGGCAGGATGAAGAGCGTCCCGAAGCCGATCTGGACATAGAGCTGCTGCCAGGAGGTCAGCGGCGTCGTCCAACGCTTGATCAGGACGCCATAGAGCGCGTTCGAGAAGACGGCGACCAGCATCAGCCCGTCACCGTAGCCGATGCCCGCCTCGAGCAGCCGGGACGGATCGCCCGAGGTCACCAGCACCATCAGCCCGACCGCCGATACGCCCACCCCGGCGATCCGCCGCGCCGTCGGCGCCTCACCCGCGAGGAGCCCCGCCAGCAACACCGCCATCAACGGCATCGTCGAAACGATGACGCCCATGTTGATCGCCGTCGTCGTCTTCGCCGCCTCGTAGGCGAGCCCCTGATAGAGCGCCATGCCGAGAACCCCGAGCGCCGCCAACTTCGTCCAGTTGTCGCGCACCGTCTCGCGTCGTCGCCACACCGCCGGGAGGAGAAACGGCGTCAGCACGGCGAAGGCGAGGAGCCATCGATAGAAGGCCATCGACGCCGGTTCGACGACGCCGGCCGCGCTACGGGTGACGATGGTGTTGCCCGCCCACAGGCAGACGGTGGCCAAGGGAGCCATCACCGCCAACGGCGCCAGCCGAGCCCCGAGCGTCATGGCGGCCCCGGACACCACCTCCGCCTCCGGGGCGATCGTCGCGGGCCTCTCCTCGGTCGCCTGTGCGGTCGGCGACGGAGGGACGGTCGGGGTGGCGCCGTCGGCGGCCTGCGACATCTTCATCGGTGTCGATCCTCAAATGAAACGTGACGTTTCGTTTTGTTTAAGGTGACACCATCGTCATGTCAACGGACCTCGGATAGAATTCGTCACCCGAGACGAATCCGCTTTCCCTCGAGCCCTCGAAGATGATCGACCGCGACGCCGACCCCACCACCCCGAGACGCCGATCGGCCGGTCCGCAGCGCTCGACCGCGAGTCACGAAGCGATCCTCGCCGCCGCCGACGAATTGCTCGCCGAGTCGGGTCCGGCCGGTGTCACCTTCGAGGCGGTCGCCCGCCGCGCCAAGGCCGGCAAGCCGACGCTCTATCGCTGGTGGCCGAACAAGATCGCCCTGCTGCTCGAGCTCTACGACCGCCACAAGGACCGGGTGATCGTCGCCCCGAACCACGGCGACTTCCGCGCCGACCTCGTCGACCTCACCCGCAGCCTGTGGTCTTTCTGGCGCGGTTCGCCGGCGGGAGCCGCCTTCGCCGCCATCATCGCCGAGGCCCAGTCCTCGCCCGAGACCCGGCGCAGCCTCGCCGACCACTTCGCCGATGAAGGTCGCAGCGCGCGCAATGTCCTCGATCAGGCGATCGAGAGGGCGATCGACCGGGGTCAACTCCCCCCCGGCAGCGACGTTCGGCGGGTGCGCGAGGCGATCATGGCGGTGAACTGGTTCCACCTGCTGTGTGACCGGCTCGACGACGATCGGGTCGTCCCGGCGGTCGACCTGCTGGTCGACGGCCTGTCGGCGTGCCGAGAATGACGAAGGGGCGGACCATCGGCCCGCCCCTCGCATCCTTTTCCGGCTCGATCGCCTCCCGGCTCACTTCGCCTTGAGCGCGGCCTCGTCGATCTCGACCTTGGTGGCCGCCTTCAGTTCGGCGAGCATCTTGGAGAAGGTCTCGCCGATCAGCGCCTGCTTGACCTGATCGCGCACGTCGTCGAGCGACGGGATCGGCTGCTTGCGCTTCTCCTCGACCTTGATGACGTGGTAGCCGAACTGGCTCTTCACCGGCGTCTTGGTCGTTTCGCCGACCGCCAGCGCCTTCACCGCCGTCTCGAACTCGGGAACCATCTCGCCGGCGCCGAAGAAGCCGAGATCGCCACCCTGGGCGCCCGAACCCGGATCCTGCGACTTCTCCTTGGCGATGGCGGCGAAGTCACCGCCCTTGGCGAGATCGGCGATGATCGCCTTGGCCTCGTCCTCGGTCTTCACCAGGATGTGACGCGCGCGGGTCTCTTCCGGCGGATCGAAGGACTTGGCGTCGTGGTCGTAACGCGCCTTGATGGCGTCCTCGGTGACCGCCGGCTCGACCTTGGCCTTGAGGTACTCGGCGATCAGCAACTGCGAACGCACCTGCTCCAGCCGCGACTTGAAGGCCTCGCCCTGATCGAGGCCGGCCTTGGCGGCCGCGGCGGCGACGATCCGCATGTCGATCAGCCGATCGAGCACGGCCCGCTTGCGCGCCTCTTCGGGGAGCTGCGCCAGCTGCGCGGCGAGCGCGGTGGAGGCGGCGGCGACATCCTTGTCGGTGATCGGCTGGCCGCCGACCCGAGCGAGAACCTTGTCCTCGGCCTGCGCCGCGAAGGGGGCGGCGAGCCCGACGAGGAGAGCGACGGTCGCGGCGATCCTGCGGTGTCCGTTCATGTGCGAATGCGTCCTTCTACGGGAGTAACGGCGATCGACCGGATCGGCGCGGAACCCGAACCGAACCTCCTCGCGCGAGGGGCGGTCGGGCGGCCGACAGGTAGACCGCCGCTTGTGGCGAAGCTGTGACCGTCGCGAGCGGGCCGTCCTCCCTTCGCGCGGAATCGCGCGCGAGTGTTTCGGCCTCGCGCGGAATCGCGCGCGACTTTGGCCCCTTCCGCCGCCGTTGACAACCGCCGGACCCACTCTTATCTGTCCCGAGCCGCCTCGCCTGCGCGGGCGTCGATCGGTTTCGTGCGCCTTCACGCGTGCGCGCCCGCCGACCTCGAGTGCGCGGCGGCCCGCCGTCATCAGATCGTCGCCGGTCCGGTCCAGTCGAGGTCCGCTCCGTCGGTGATCCGCCTCCAGCCGGGTGCCTGCGACATCTCTCGCGCCCCTCGGGAGCCGGAAACCGCGACACCACGCACGACCTCGAGGAAGGGCCTCCATGATCGGCCTCGCATCTCTCGCCAAGAAGCTCTTCGGTTCCTCCAACGACCGCAAGATCAAGGCCTACCGCCCGCGCGTCGCCGCCATCGCCGCGCTCGAGCCCGAAGTCGCCGCCCTCTCCGACGAGGAGCTGCGCGACCGCACGCGTCAATTCCGCGAGCAGCTCGCCGCCGGCACCGACCTCGACGACCTCCTCGTCCCCGCCTTCGCCACGGTGCGCGAAGCGGCCAAGCGCGTCATCGGCCAGCGTCACTACGACGTGCAGATGATCGGCGGCATGGTCCTCCACGAGGGCAAGATCTCCGAGATGAAGACCGGCGAAGGCAAGACGCTGGTCGCCACCCTCGCGGTCTACCTCAACGCGCTCCCCGCCAAGGGCGTCCACGTCGTCACCGTCAACGACTACCTCGCCTCGCGCGACGCCGAGTGGATGGGTCAGATCTACCGCTTCCTCGGCCTCTCCGTCGGCGTCATCGTCCACGGCCTCGACGACGCCGAGCGCAAGGCGGCCTACGCCTGCGACGTCACCTACGGCACCAACAACGAGCTCGGCTTCGACTATCTGCGCGACAACATGAAGTACGAGTTCGACCAGATGGTGCAGCGTGGCCATGCCTACGCCATCGTCGACGAAGTCGACTCGATCCTCATCGACGAGGCGCGCACGCCGCTCATCATCTCCGGTCCGCTCGACGACCGCTCCGAGCTCTACAACACCATCGACCGCTTCATCCCGACCCTGAAGGAGAAGGATGACTTCGAGATCGACGAGAAGCAGCGCACCTCCTCCTTCACCGAGGCCGGCACCGAGAAGATCGAGCAGGCGCTGCGCGCCGCCGGTCTGCTCAAGGGCGACAATCTCTACGACATCGAGAACGTCACCGTCGTCCACCACGTCAATCAGGCGCTGCGCGCCCACACCCTGTTCCAGCGCGACAAGGACTACATCGTCAAGGGCGGCGAGGTCGTCATCATCGACGAGTTCACCGGCCGCATGATGCCCGGTCGGCGCTATTCGGAAGGCCTGCATCAGGCGCTCGAGGCCAAGGAACGTCAGCCGATCCAGCCGGAGAACCAGACGCTCGCCTCGATCACCTTCCAGAATTACTTCCGCATGTACGACAAGCTCGCCGGCATGACCGGCACGGCGCTGACGGAAGCGGACGAGTTCCTCGACATCTACGGGCTCGAGGTGCTCGAGATCCCGACCAACATGGAAATCGCCCGCCTCGACGAGGACGACGAGGTCTATCGCACGGCCGAAGAGAAGTACCGCGCCATCATCCGGCTGGTGAAGGACTGCCACGAGCGCGGCCAGCCGATCCTGGTCGGCACCACCTCGATCGAGAAGTCCGAGCTGCTCGCCGAATACCTGAAGAAGGAAGGCTACCGCCAGATCGACCTCTCCGATCCGTCGGCGCTCGCCACCCTCTACAAGGGCGCCGAGGGCGACAAGGTCTTCACCGTGCTGAACGCCCGCTACCATGAGCAGGAAGCCGTGATCGTCTCCCAGGCGGGCCTGCCCGGCGCCATCACCATCGCCACCAACATGGCCGGCCGCGGCACCGACATCCAGCTCGGCGGCAACGCCGACATGCGCATCCGCTACGAGCTGTCGGAGACGCCGGAGGGCCCCGGCCGCGACGCCGCCGCCCTGGCGATCCGCCATTCCGTCGCCGAGCTCAAGGCCAAGGCGCTCGCCGCCGGCGGCCTCTACGTGCTGGGCACCGAGCGCCACGAGAGCCGCCGCATCGACAACCAGTTGCGCGGTCGCTCCGGCCGCCAGGGCGACCCCGGCCATTCCAAGTTCTTCCTGTCGCTCCAGGACGATCTGATGCGCATCTTCGGCACCGACCGTATGGACGGCATGCTGCAGAAGCTCGGTCTCAAGGAGGACGAGGCGATCGTCCATCCCTGGATCAACAAGGCGCTGGAGAAGGCGCAGCAGAAGGTCGAAGCCCGCAACTTCGACATCCGCAAGAACATCCTCAAGTTCGACGACGTCATGAACGACCAGCGCAAGGTGGTCTTCGAGCAGCGCGTCGACCTGATGACCGGCGAGGATGTCGGCGAGACGGTGACGGCGATGCGCCAGGACGTCATCCACGACACCGTCAAGAAGCACATCCCGGAGAACGCCTATCCGGAGCAGTGGGACGTCACCGGCCTCGAGGCCGAGATCGTCGAGGTCACCGGCCTCGACCTGCCGGTTCCCGACTGGGCCAAGGAAGAGGGCATCGCCGAGGAAGAGGTGATCCACCGCATCACCGAGGCGACCGACGCCGTCATGGCCGACAAGCGCGCCCGCTTCGGCGAGGAGACCATGCGCTACGTCGAGAAGGCGGTGCTGCTGCAGACCCTCGACCATCTGTGGCGCGAGCATCTGGTCACCCTCGACCACCTGCGCCAGGTCATCGGCTTCCGCGGTTATGCCCAGCGCGACCCGCTGAACGAGTACAAGACCGAGGCTTTCACCCTGTTCGAAGCTCTGCTCACCAACCTGCGCCGCGCCGTCACCTCGCAGATGATGCGCATCGAACTGGTGCCGCAGGAGCCGACCGAGCTGCCGCCGATGGAGGCGCATCACTTCGACGCCTCGTCCGGCCTCGATCAGATCACCGGCGACGCGCCGCTCGGTCAGGCCGTCGACCCGAACGATCCGACGACCTGGGGCCGGGTGTCGCGCAATGCCCCCTGCCCCTGCGGCTCGGGCAAGAAGTACAAGCACTGCCACGGCGCCTTCGCCTGAGGACACCCGAAGGGAACGCGACGTCGCCGAACCAGAGAAGGCCGCCCCGGGGCGGCCTTCGTCGTTTCGATACGGATGAGAAATTCGCGTGTCTCCGGAGATCGGGCGCGTCGGCGCCTCCGGCCTCCGCTGTCATACGAAGCCCGGATGGATTCATCCGGACTTCGCATTCCGCTCATCCGCGAACCCCGTCCACACAAGGATTTTCGGATGAGTTCGACCCGGCCTCGCGAAGCGATCCGCCGGATCTCGTATCAGGCCGTCTCCCGCACGTAGCGCACCCACAGCTCCTGCGAGAGGTGGCGCGAAACGGAGATCGGAGCCTTGACGAAATTCCTGATCGCGGCCGCCGGATCGCGTCGACGGCAGGCCCCGACGAAACCGTCGAAGGGAATCCGCGTCCGATAGAAATCCGCCCGCCAGACGATGGCGGCGCGTTCCGCCGGCGTCAGCGTCGCGGCGAACTCTTCACCGACCGCCTCCAGCGCCGCGGCCAGGGTGTCGTTGGTGGGTCGCGTCTGAGTGTGGGGCGAGGCGACCGCGGAACTCCGACCCCGCGGCGTCGTGTAGACGTAGCCGGGATAGGACAGCACGCCGAAACGCGCGCCCGCCGCCACCGCCCGGACATAGAGCACGAAATCCTCGCCGTGACGCAGCGCCGGCGAATAGCGCAGGCCGGCCCGCTCGAGGAAGGCGCGCCGCATCATCGGTTTGAGGAAACCGAAGTCGTAGCCGTAGCCGGTTCTCAACATCCGGACGAGATCGACTTCCCCGGTCTGGGTCCGGCGCATGAACCGACCCGTCTCGATCCCGGCGACCGCGTCGTAGCCGATGATCTGGTCGGCCAGGAAGTCGTGATCGTCGCTTCGCGTCAACATCTCCAGACGATCCGGACGCCACGCGTCGTCGGCATCGAGAAGCGCGATCCACTTTCCCTGCGCGACTTCGAGCGCGGCGTTGCGTGCCGAGGCCGGACCGCCGTTCTTCGACAGACGCATCAGTCGGATCCGCGGATCGTTCGCCGCACGCCGCTCCACCAGATCCACCGTATCGTCCGACGACAGATCGTCGACGATGATCAGTTCGAAGTCGCCGAAGGTCTGGACGAGGGCGCTGTCGATCGCACGATCGATGGTCGCACGCGCATTGTGGGCCGGCATGACGATGCTGACGGCGACCATCGGAACCTCCTGATGTCGATCGACTTTTTGCCAGACTGCCGGATCCGGTCTTCCCGAACCGGCGGCGCGACCCGGACAATCTTCCGGTTGTGCATTCGCCGACGACATGTGCCCACGGACGCGGTGTTCCAGCAATGGTAATGTGTGAACATGCTTTACACGCAGAATTCGACGATCTCCGGCACGGCGGTCGGCGGACCGGAAACTCCCGTATGGCCGGCGAAGCGAGGACGGTCGTCGGCCGTCGACCCGAAACGGAGAGCGATGCTCAGGCCGAGCGCAATCGGCTGCGGACGAAGTCGACGATGACCAGGATCTGCCGGAAGCCGACGGTCCCGGCGACGGCCGCATGGGCCACGGCGAACGTCACCCCGAGTGCCAGCCCCGTCGGCAGCGGCGCCCCGAGCGCCTCGGCGATCGCCGGCCGGGCCCAGACGACGGCGCCGTATCCCGCCGCACAGGCGAGCACCGCCGGCGCGAGGTTGGCGAAGAGCCGCAGCGGCGACAGCCGCAGCTCGCGTAGGGTCACGGTGAAGGAGACCGGCGCCTCGATCAGCTGTGCCAGGACGAAGACCTGGACGAGGGTGACGAGGTCGGCCGTCGGCATCGCCAGCACGGCGATCGGGATGACGACACTCTTGGTCAGCGACGCCACCATCACCGCCGACGTCCGCCCGCGCGCCGCCAGGAACGAGGCGTTGAAGTAGTAGAGCGCCTGGAAAGCGCCGAGCAGCAGGAGCGGGCGCGCCACCGCGTCGACCCCCGTCCATTTGCCGCCGAACAGAACCGCCGTGATCTCGGGAACGAGCGCCGCCACCGCGACGAAGACCGGCGCGGTGAGGAAGGCCGCCAGGATCAACGTCCGGAGATAGGCCTCGGCCAAGCGCTCGCGATCGTCCGAGAAGCGCGACAGGATGGTCAGCGAGACCTCGGCGAGCGCTCCCTGGAGCAGGTTCAGCAGGGTCTCGTAGAGACGGCCGGCGACCGCGTAGATGCCGTAGGCGGCGATGCCGTGGCGGCCGATGAGCACCGCCTCGTAGAACCGCACCGAAGCGAAATCGGCGAGCCGCAGCGCCGTCAGCGGCAGGCCGAAGCGCGCGAGTGCGACGAAACTCTCGCGACGCGGCGTGAAGGTCGGCTTCCACACCGGCCGGCTCCACAGCCAGACGATTCCGACCGCCGCCGACACGTAGGCCTGGGCGACGAGGCTCCACACCCCCGCCCCCGAATAGGCGAAGACGACCGCCGTCCCGCCCGCCACCAGATTGGCGATCAACACCCGGAACGCCAGGGCCCGGAACCCGAGCGCCCGGCGATAGGCGAACTCCTGGTAGCGAGCGACGATCGTCGCCGGCCCGGCCCACACCATCACCTGCAACACCGGCGCCAATCCCGGCACCCCGAGGCGCCGTTCGACTTCGCCGGCGCCGAGGGTACCGACCGCCGCGAGACCGACCGAAACCGCGAGCGAGGCGTAGAAGGGCAGATCCATGTCCGCCGCTTCGAGGTCACGGCGCTGGACGATGGCGTCGCCGAAGCCGAACTCCGCCGTCAGCGTGATCAACCCGAGCACGATCACCGCGACGGACGCGACGCCGAACACCGCCGGCTCGAGGAGCCGCGCCAGAAGAACGAAGAGCAGAAAGGTGACGAGCCGGCCGCCCCACGACTGCACGACCGACCAGGCCACCCCCGCCACCGCCAGTCTGCCGATCGACGGCGGGGTTTCACGCATGGCGGCTCCGTTCCTGCAGGGTCGGTTCGTGCAGACGGCGAAAGAAGTCTTCCGGCCTCACCGGGTGATCTCCGCCTTCGCCGAAGAGAACTCGGACCGACGGCCGTGAGCGGCGCGCGCCGGAAAGGACGCCCGTCCGCTCCATCCGATCCACGCGCACGAGATCCGTCAACCGCCGAACGGGTTGAGGCGCTTCCACAGCGGCGCCTCGGCCGCCGGCGCCGGGCTCGCCGGAGCAGCGGCCGGCATGCTCGCCGTCGACAACGTCGCCGCCTGCGGCTCGGGACGCGACGCCGGGACCGGCACGGCGACCGGCTTCGCCGGCGAGGCGGCTTCGGCCACCGGCGCCGGCTGCGCCGCCGGAGCGGCATTGCCGGAGAACGCACCGAAGGAGAGGAAGCGGTCGGCGAAACTCGCCTCGGTCGAGGCCGCTTCGTCCACCAGCGCCATGCGGGTCGTCACCGTCAACGGCGAAGCGCGCGGAACCGGAACGGCGATCGGTGTCGCCGCCACCGCCACCGCCGTCTCCTCCGCGCCACCGCCGAACCACGTCGCGACCGCCGTACCCGCCGGCTTCTGCGGCGGCTTCGACTTCTCAAGCTTCTCGGCGACGAGCCGCTCGGTCTCCTTGCGATCGGCGTCGTCGAGTTCGGCCGCCGCCACCTTGAAGGCCTTGTCGTCCTCGACCTGCTTCGCCGCCACCCGGGTGGTGATGTCGGACGGCACCTCGAAGGTCGGGCAGGCGCCGGAGGGGTTGAAGGTGGTCGAGTTCGGATCCTTCGGCTGCGCGTCGAAGACGTAGCGCTTCTCGCAGACGTCGACCTTCGGCTCGAGCTTCGTCACCTCGAAATGGTCGTAGCCCTGCTTGATGTTCTTCCAGAACGCCATGTTCGGGCTGCGGCGGTTCTTCGCCAGGTTCTCCGCCGTCATGCGGAACGGATAGGCCTGCACCTGGAACGACTTCTGGCCGCCGGCGAAGGCCTCGCGCGCCAGACCGTAGATCTCTTCGATCTGCTCGTTGGTGCCGATGAAGCAACCCGCCGACGCGGTGCAGCCGCCGTGCACCATGATCGCCGCGCCGGTACGCCCCCAGGCGCGATCGAAGGCGTTGGGGTAACCGACGTCGTAGGACAGGTGGTACTGCGAGTTCGGGTTCATCCGCCCCGGCGTGACCGTGTAGAAACCCTCGGGCGACTGCTTGTCGCCTTCCTTGATCTTCGGCCCCGGCCCACCGCCGGTGGTGCACAGGGGATAGCTCTTGAGCAGGGCGTAGCGGCCGGTCTTGTCGCGCTTCCAGATCTCGAGCTGCTTCTCCTGCTTGAAGGCCCGCACGAGGATCGGATCCTCCTTGCGCATGCCCTTTTCCTGCATGAGCGCCAGCACTTCCGGCTTCAACGCACGCGTGGCCTTGCCGGGACCCAGCGTGGACTGCATCTCGTCCTGACAGGAGGCGAGGGCGAGACCGAAACCGGTGATCGCCGCGACCCGCAACATCGTCTTCGACGCCATGAACTCACCCGAGTGAAAGCGCGATCGTCACCACTCTTCTCCGTCCATCCGGTCTCACCGGACGGCGAAGCGAGCATCCGAACCCCATCCGACCGGCGAATTCGGCTCCGCCGGCGGTCTGTCGTCTCTCGACGCTACTCCAACCTCCTTGCCCGATGGTTACCGAATGGCGAACGATCGGAGGTAGGTGGCGCGTGGATCTGTCTGTTCAATTTAGCTCAAATCGACCATTGCGGCAAAACCGCGTCCACTACGTAGTGGTCGCCGTATCCGGGTTGCCGAAATCTTGACCGACTGCTCCGAAACGGCACGATCGGCACCGCAACGGCGTTTCCGCACCTCACAAGGTGCGGCCGATCGCCAGGAACTTCTCCCAACGCGCGTTGCGCAGCTCGTCCGCCGACAGCGGCGCCAGTTCGCCGAGCGCCTTGGCGATCACCTCGCCGGCCGCGTCGATCACCGTCTCCACGGCGCGATGGGCACCACCCACCGGTTCCGGCACGATGCCGTCGATCACCTTGAACTTGAGGAGATCCTGGGCGGTGATCTTCATCCCCGTCGCCGCGTCCTGGGCCCGGGCGCTGTCGCGCCACAGGATCGAGGCCGCACCCTCCGGCGAGATCACCGAATAGATCGCGTGTTCGAGCATGTAGACGCGGTTGGTCGCGGCGATGGCGATGGCGCCGCCCGATCCACCCTCGCCGATGATCAGCGCCACGTTGGGCACGCCGAGGCCGAGGCAGGCGTCTGTGGAGCGGGCGATCGCTTCCGCCTGACCGCGCTCTTCCGCACCGATGCCCGGATAGGCGCCGGCGGTGTCGACCAGACTGACGACCGGCAGGCCGAAGCGCTCGGCCAGTTCCATGATGCGCACCGCCTTGCGATAGCCCTCGGGCTTCGCCATGCCGAAATTGTGCTTGAGACGCGAGGCCGTGTCGGACCCCTTCTCGTGACCGATGACGGCGACCGGGCGACCGGCGATGCGCCCGAAGCCGCCGACGATCGCCGCGTCCTCGCCGAAGGCGCGATCGCCGGCGAGCGGCGTGAAGTCCTCGACCAGTCGGGTGACGTAGTCGACGAAATGCGGCCGGTCGGGATGGCGGGCGACTTGCGTCTTCTGCCAAGGCGTCAGCTTCTGATAGAGGTCGGTCAGCGCCTGCGCCGACTTCGCCTCGAGCTTCTCGATCTCGTCCTTGACGTCGACCGCCTCGCCCTTCTCCGCCAGCGCGCGCAGTTCCTGGATCTGACCCTCGAGGTCGGCGACCGGCTTTTCGAATTCGAGATAGCTGTGCATGTCTCAGGATGTCCTCGGGGAGAAGGCCGCTCGCCGTCTTCGACGCGGGATGGGGCTCCTCCGCCTCGTCGTCCCGCCCGCCCGGACCTCGCGCCCGTCCTGGAACGCGCGCCGTCCGTCGCGCCGGGACGCGCCGGCTTCGTCGCGCGCAAATCGCCATGCCCGACCCCGAATGTCAAGCGAACGCCCCGTCGCGCCGCCCGAGCCGCCCCCGTCACGAGGAGGTGTCGGCGAGCGGGTGGTGGGTCTCGACCAACTCGCGCAGCCGCTCGTCGAGGACGTGGGTGTAGATCTGCGTCGTCGAGATGTCGGCGTGGCCGAGCAGTTGCTGCACGACGCGCAGATCGGCGCCGTGGGCGAGGATGTGACTGGCGAAGGCGTGACGCAGCACGTGCGGGCTCACCGCCGCCGCCGGGAGTCCCAGCCGCGACGCCAGCGCCTTGAGATCGCGGGCGAAGGCCTGGCGCGTGGTGTGGCCGCTCTCGCTCCACGAGGGAAAGAGCCAACGCTCGCCCGCCGTCCAGCGCCCGTGCGCCTTCAGGTGCGCGACGTGGGCATCCATCGCCGCCCTCGCTTTCGTCGACAGCGGCACCAGCCGCTCCTTCGAGCCCTTGCCGCGCACCGTCAGGAACGGCGCCTCGCCGCGCACCGCGCTCGCCGGCAGCGCCACCAGTTCGGAGACCCGCAATCCGGTCGCATAGACCGTCTCGAGCAACGCGTGGAGCCGCAACCGCCGCCCCCGCACCGCCGCCGACAGCACCCGGCCCTGGCCGTCGTGGCTCGCCTCCGCCTCCCGCTTCGCCATCTCGATCAGCAGGTCGACGTCGCGCTCGGAGAGCACCTTCGGCAGAGGCCGCCTCTTCTTCGGTGCATCGATCGTCCCGGTCGGATCGTCGGAGCGGAACCCTTCGCCGTAGAGGAAACGGTGGAACTGGCGGATCGCCGAGAGGTGGCGCGCCTGGGTCGAGGCCGCCATGCCGCGAGCCGCGAGATCGGCCATGTGATCGGCGACGTCGGCCGCATCCGCCGCCTCGACCGCTTTGCCGCGCGCCTTCAGGAAGGCGGCGAAATCGCCGAGATCGCGGCCGTAACCGTCGAGGGTCGCCGGCGAGGCGCCCCGTTCCGCCGCCATCATCTCGAGGAAGGCCTCGACCCGCGCCGCGCCCATGGCTTCACCTCGGATCGAGACGGTCCTGGGGCACGCGGATGGTCATCTCGCGCGGCTTCGGCTCGACGAAGGTGGCGAGGACGTACATCGCCGCGAAGCCGAGCCCGGCCAGAACCACCAGAGCGATGAGGAAACGGAACAGGCTCGGCATGAACTCCGGCACCTCCGTGGGTGCGTCGCCGCCGCGACGGACCGAGGCGGACCTCTCGACGAATCGCCCGCGCGAGCACGGGCGCCGAGCCGAGACCTTTCCCCGATCCGGCGCGCCGCGCAAGCACGACGGGTCGGCACGCGCCCGATCCCTCGCCCGTTTCCTCGAATTCTTGCGCGGAATGCTTGACGGACGGCGGATGCTTCGGCCAAAGGTCGGCCCGCGCACGCACGGTGGGGACTTCGGCCGGGTCGCGGCGGAAACCGGGCTCCGGCCGACGACGATCGGAACCGGATCGCAGGATGGAAGCGGATCGATGTCGAACGAGGCGAAACGCGGCGAAGCCGCCCGCAACCGGAGGATCCTCTCCGCGTTGGGCCCGCGCTCGATCGTCTTCGTCGGCATGATGGGCGCCGGCAAGACCACCATCGGCCGCCGTGTCGCCGCCCGCCTCGACATCCCCTTCGCCGACGTCGACGTCGAGATCGAGAAGGCGGCCGCCAAGACCATCCCGGAGATCTTCGCCGAACACGGCGAGACCTATTTCCGCGACGGCGAGCGCCGCGTCATCGCCCGCCTGCTCGGCGACGGCCCTCAGGTGCTGGCGACCGGCGGCGGCGCCTTCATGAACGCCGAGACCCGCGCGGCCATCGCCTCCCGCGCCGTCTCGGTGTGGATCGCCGCCGACCCCGACGTGCTGTGGACCCGCGTCCGCGCCAAGTCCAATCGACCGATGCTGCACACTCCCGACCCGGAAGGCACCCTGCGCCGCCTCGTCGCCGAGCGCTATCCCGTCTACGCCCTCGCCGATCTGACCGTGAACTCCCGCGACGTCTCCAAGGACGTCATGGCCGAGGAGATCCTCGCCGCGATCGATCGTCACTTCACCGCCGTGCCGGCCCCCGCCGGCGTGACTCGAGCCGTCATCGGAGACCCGACATGACCGCCCCCACCGTGGTGCCCGTGGACCTCGCCGGCCGCGCCTACGACATCCTCATCGGTCCCGGTCTCGTCGCCTCCGCCGGCGCCGAGCTGAAGGCCCGCTTCCCCGGCGCGCGCTATTGCGTGATCACCGACGAGACGGTCGCCGAGCACCACCTCGACGCCCTCGCCGGCTCGCTCACCGATGCCGATCTCGCCTTCTCCTCGATCGTCGTCACTCCCGGTGAGGGCTCGAAGAGCTTCGAGACCCTGGAGAGCGTCGTCGACGGCGTGCTCTCGGCGCGGCTCGAGCGCGGCGACCTGCTGATCGCCCTCGGCGGCGGCGTCATCGGCGACCTCGTCGGCCTCGCCGCCGGGCTCGTGCGCCGCGGCATGCGCTTCGTCCAGGTGCCGACGACGCTTCTCTCTCAGGTCGACAGCTCGGTCGGTGGCAAGACCGGCATCAACACCCGCCACGGCAAGAACCTCGTCGGCCTGTTCCACCAGCCCTCGCTGGTGATCGCCGACACCGCCACCCTCGACACGCTCGATCCGCGTCACCTGCGCGCCGGCTACGCCGAGGTGGTGAAGTACGGCCTCATCGACGACGCCGAGTTCTTCCATTGGCTGGAGACCGCCTCGGCCGAGATCTTCGCCGGCGGCGCGGCGCGCATCGGCGCCATCGCCACCTCCTGCCGCGCCAAGGCGCACGTGGTGAAGATCGACGAGACCGAACAGGGCCCGCGCGCCCTCCTCAATCTCGGCCACACCTTCGGTCATGCCTTCGAGACCGCCTGCGACTACGACGCCGACCGCCTCGTCCACGGCGAGGCGGTGGCGATCGGATTGGTGCTCGCCCACGAATTCTCCGCCCGCATGAATCTCGCCTCGCCCGACGACGCGGCCCGGGTGAAGGCCCACCTCGCCGCGGTCGGCCTGCCGACCACGATCGGCGAGATCCCCGGCGGCGTCGGCTCGGCCGACGAGCTGCTGCGGGCGATCTTCCAGGACAAGAAGGTCAAGCGCGGCCGCCTGACCTTCATCCTCACCCGCGGCATCGGCGAAGCTTTCGTCGCCGACGACGTCGTCCCCGATCAGGTCCGCGACTTCCTCACCGAGAAACTCGCCGGGCGGTGACCACCGAGCGACTTTCGGCGGATGCGGTGTCGCACCGGTTCTGACACCTTGTCACTTACGAGTCTCCTGTCGTCATGGTAAATATCACCATAGACGAAAGAATTCACTTGTCCGAGATACCGTCTGACGGAGGGGAAGATGAACAGATTCCTCGTTTTCGGCGCGATCGCATTGCTGCCGACGACTGCGGTCGCGATGCCGTTCTTCAATCATTTCTACAACGAGTCGGGATATACGCTCGACGTCAGAAATTCGGAAGATCGCGCCTACCAGTGCAGGACGAAATACGATCTCGAATATATGGAAGACGGCAAGATCCGCGCCCAGCACATCGACCAGACCCTCACAGTTCCGGCGAAATGGAGCGGCCGTCTGGTGTCGTTCCCCTCGACGACGCGCTCGGTCCTGCGGACCTATCGCTACGACATCGTCTGCGACTGACCCGCGCCGACGACCTTCGGAAGCTCGAACCGCCGGCCTGCATCGGCCGATCGAACGGCGGCTCCCTCGGCCGTGAGGAAACCACCGTCGGGCTTCACCCCCGGCCCGACGGCACCGCGAGGCCCGCCGCTGCGGCCACTGCCGCCGACAGCGTCGCCGCCGATCCGCCCGCCAGAAACCACGGGTTGGCGAAGTCGACGTCGTTCGCCTGGTTGCGCTTGCCGTAGAGAAGCGGCCGCCCGTCGAGACCGACGACCGCACCGCCGGCGGCGCGCAGCACCGCGTCGCCCGCCGCCGTGTCCCATTCCATGGTCCGGCCGAGGCGCGGATAGAGATCGGCCTCGCCCGCCGCCACCCGGCAGAACTTGAGCGACGATCCGGCCGAGACGCGCCGCGCCACCGCCAGACGCGCCAGCAGTTCCTCGGTCTCCGGCCCGGCATGAGAGCGGCTGGCGAGCACCCCCAACCCGTCCGCCGACGGGGTGCGAACCGCGATGTCGCGCCAGACGATCCGCCCCTCGGCATCGATGCGTCCGGCGCGCGCGCCGGCGCCGGGCGCCCCGACGAAGATCTCGCCGAGCGCCGGCGCCAGGACCACCCCGGCGATCGGCTTCCCGGCGTCCACCACCGCGATGTTCACCGTGAACTCGCCGTTGCGCGAGACGAATTCCCTGGTGCCGTCGAGCGGATCGACCAGGACGAAACGGTCGCCGAGATTCGTCGGCAGTCGCCCGGCCGCGGCCTCTTCCTCCGCCACCACCGGCACGCCGGGCAGGAGGCGGGCGAGATCGGCGAGGATCACCTTTTCCGCTCGCTCGTCCGCCGCCGTCACCGGGCTCGCATCGCCCTTCGTGGTGACGGCGAAATCGCCGGCGTAGACCTCCATCACCACCTGCCCGGCGGTGAGCGCGGTTTCGACGAGGGAATCGAGGAGAGAGCGATCGAGGGTCATGGAGCCGGCCGGTCGAGAAGAGGGAGACCTCCGGTAGCACGCCGTCGGCGGCTGTTTCAAACCGCCCGTCCGGCCCGCGGTACCCGGCGCACCGGTTCTGCGACCGTCTCGACCCGATCGCGCCCCGATTGCTTCGCCGCATAGAGGCCGGCGTCGGCGGAGGCGACGAGGCGATCGAGATCCGGCTCGATCAGCGGCACCGCCGCGACACCGACGCTGACGGTGGCGTCGACGACGCGAACGCCGTTGCGGATCTTCATCTCGCCGAAATCGTGACGCACCGCCTCCGCCACCCGCCACGCGGCGGCGAAATCGGCCTCGGCGAGGAACAGCACGAACTCCTCGCCACCGAACCGTCCGAAGACGTCCTTCGGCCCGATCCGCGCCGACACCACGCCGGCGAAATCGGCGAGCACCCGATCGCCGACGAGATGGCCGTGGGTGTCGTTGATCGTCTTGAAGCGATCGAGATCGAAGATCAGCACCGCCCCACGCGTCGAATCGGTCGCCAGCCGTGCGGTGGCGCGATCGAAGAAGGCGCGGCGGGTGAATGCCCGGGTGAGCGAATCGATTTCCGCGGCGGCGCGTTGGCGTGCCTCGCCGCGCTCTTTGACCATCGACAGCAGGGCGTAGCCGAGCACCACTTCCTGGAGCAGGATCTGCATGGCGATGAAGGCGATCCAGCCGCTGCCCAGAGATGCGAAGCTCTCCGAAGCCGGCCTGTCGACCGTCAGGATCAGTCGCGCCAGATGGCCGACGGCGAGAAAGGCGAGCAGCACCGCGACGATCGGCCGGGTCGGCAACGCCTCACGCTTCTGCCCATGCCAGATCACCACCGCCGAGGCGGCGACGAGCAGGAAGATGAGGCTCGAGACCAGGACCACCCGAACCGGGAAGCTCCCCCAGACCAGCGACGACTGCGTCGCCGCGATCCAGATCGCCGGCGCCGCGAAGATCGCGAAGACCCGGAAGCGGCGCTCTTCGAAGGCGAGCGCGCCGGCCAGGAGCGAGCCGAAAGCGGCCAGCACCAGGGCATTGGCCACGCCGATCGACCAAGTGTTCGAGATCTCGCCGCGCAGCGCCAGAAGCGCGCAAGCCGGCGCGCCGAGCAGGTGCGCACCGGCCCAGTGGAGCATCGCGCGGTTGGCCCGCCGATCCTGACGCCAGGTGATGAGGAACATCACCGCCATCAGGATGAACAGAGCCGTCGACACCGTCAGCAGCGTCGGCAGATCGATTCTCGGCATCACGAACTCGGCCCTCGGGGGGGGAGGCGAATCGACGATCGCGTCCATCGGATCGGTAACATGCCACCCCCTTCCCCAACGAGAGGTTAAGTGGGGATGGGGATTCCGACCGAGGTCCTGCCCCGAGAAATCGCGTTCTCAGGCGGGATCCGCTTCGATGGTGAGCGCGTGCACCCGCTCGGCCAGTTCCTGCTTCAGCACCTCGTTGATCATCCGATGGCGCTGCAGGCGGGTCGTGTCGCGGAAGGCCGGCGAAGCGATCTGGACGACGAAATGGGTCTCGCCCTGGGCGTGATGGCCGGCGTGACCGTGATGGCGGTCGGATTCGTCGATCACCTCGAGGAAGCTCGGTTGGAAGGCGGCGGTGAGCTTGTCGATCATGCGCTGGCAATAGGTCATCGGCCGCTTCGAACTCCGTGGTGGTCGGGATCGGAATTCATATTAACCCTCCGCTCGGCGTTTCGGAACCATCCTCGGCGCCGAGCCGATCCTCGTCGCACCAGCCTTGTGGCGCGACCTCACACACACCATTATCCGCCGATGAAGTTCGACAACGACATCTTCGAGCGCATTCGCATCAAGCCGGACCCGGAGCTCCTGGCCAAGCGCACCTTCCCGACCTGCGACTGGGAAGGCTGCGATGCGGCGGGAACCCATCCGGCACCGAAGGGCCGCGCCCGCGAGGGCGAGTACCATCACTTCTGCATCGACCACGTCCGCCTCTACAACAAGGCCTACAACTACTTCTCCGGCCTCGCCGACGACACCGTCGCCGCCTTCCACAAGGATGCGATGACCGGCCACCGGCCGACCTGGGCGATGGGATCGAACCCGGACGCGAGCGGACCGCGGACCCGCGCCGAGGATTTCGAGATCCCGCGCAACTGGTCCCGCCGCTCCGGCGACCCGCGCATCCAGTTCGGCCGCGCCGCCCGCTTCCGCGCCGAGTTCCGCGCCCAACCGGTGCGCCGCAAGCCGCTGGAGAAGAAGGCGCTCGACACCCTCGGCCTGCCCGAGGCGGCCGACGCCCAGGCGATCCGCGCCCGTTACAAGGACCTGGTCAAGCGTCACCACCCCGACGCCAACGGCGGAGATCGCTCCTCCGAGGGACGCCTCCAGGAGATCATCCAGGCCTACAAGCTGCTGCGCACCGCCGGCCTGTGTTGATCCGCCGTCGAACCACCCATGCGCCCACGCCATGGCCGCCGTGCGTCGATCACCGGATCGGTGTCGTCCCGCTGGTGCGGCGGCGTGCGCTCCGCTAGTGTGCGCCGGTTCGAAACGATGACCTCCGCCGGTCTACGGGTCCATGAGGAGCGCGCGTACCCGCGTGCCACCGGCGGGGACGGAGGAAAGATGAGCGAGACCGAGAAGACCGTGGCCGGCCTGCCGGATCGGATGATTTCCGTGAAGGACACTTTCGGCTTCGAAAGCGATCTGATGGTGCCGGCCTATTCCACCGCCGAGGACCATGTTCCCGACGTCGATCCCGATTACCTCTTCGATCGCGACACCACCCTCGCCATTCTCGCCGGCTTCGCCAAGAACCGCCGCGTCATGGTCACCGGCTTCCACGGCACCGGCAAATCGACCCACATCGAGCAGGTCGCCGCCCGCCTCAACTGGCCCTGCGTGCGCGTCAACCTCGACAGCCACATCTCCCGTATCGACCTGATCGGCAAGGACGCCATCGTCGTGAAGGACGGCATGCAGGTGACCGAATTCCGCGACGGCATCCTGCCCTGGGCCTACCAGCACAACGTCGCCCTGGTCTTCGACGAATACGACGCCGGCCGCCCGGACGTGATGTTCGTCATCCAGCGCGTGCTGGAGTCGTCCGGCCGCCTGACGCTGCTCGATCAGAACCGCGTCATCCGCCCGCATCCGGCCTTCCGCCTGTTCGCGACGGCCAACACCATCGGCCTCGGCGACACCTCCGGCCTCTACCACGGCACCCAGCAGATCAATCAGGCGCAGATGGATCGCTGGTCGATCGTCACGACCCTGAACTATCTGCCGCACGACGAGGAGGTGGGCATCGTCCTGTCCAAGGCGAAGCACTACCAGAACGACGAGGGCCGCGACATCGTCGCCAAGATGGTCCGCGTCGCCGACATGACCCGCAACGCCTTCGTGCAAGGAGAGCTGTCGACGGTCATGAGCCCGCGCACCGTCATCACCTGGGCCGAGAACGCCGAGATCTTCGGCGACGTCGGTTTCGCCCTGCGCGTCACCTTCCTCAACAAGTGCGACGAGACCGAGCGGCCGAAGGTCGCCGAGTTCTACCAGCGCTGCTTCGGCAAGGACCTGCCGGAGAGCGCGCTGAACGTCGTGTTGAGCTGACGGAGAGAGCGATGGCGGAGCGACTCACCCATCGTGGCGGCTGTCACTGCGGCGCGGTGCGCTTCGAGGTCGATGCGGCCATCGACGAGGTGATCTCCTGCAACTGCTCGATCTGCACCGTGCGCGGGTCGCTCCTCGCCTTCGCGCCGGCGGCGGACTTCCGTCTGCTCTCCGGCGCGGACAAGCTGAAGGACTATCGCTTCGCCAAGAAGCGCATCGCCCACCTCTTCTGCACCGACTGCGGAACCGAGAGCTTCGGCCGTGGCGCCAAGCCCGACGGTAGCGAGATGGTGGCGATCAACGTCCGCTGCATCGACGGCATCGATCTCGAAGCCCATCCCGTCCGTCGCTTCGACGGCCGGTCCCTCTGAGAATTGCGGACGCGAGTTCGAGCGGAATGGCCCCGAAGGACAAGACCCCGCCCAACGAACCCTTCAAGCAGGCTCTCGCCGCCTGTGTGCGGGCGATCGCGCGGGTTCCCGATCTCGAAGTGACCTACGGCACCGATCGGGCGGCGCTCACCGGCCACACCGTGCGCCTGCCCGAGCCGACGCGGAAACTGTCGCGCGCCGAAGCCATGGTGCTGCGCGGCCAGTCGGACAGTCTGGCCTTGCGCCTCGCCGTCCACGACGCGAGCGTCCACCGACACTACATGCCCGAAGGTCACGAGGCCCGCGCCATCTACGAGGCGGTCGAGCAGGCCCGCTGCGAGGCGGTCGGCGCCCGCCGCATGGACGGCGTCAAGGGCAATCTCGCCGCCATGCTGGAGGAGCGCTACGTCAAGGCGCGCGCCGCCGAGGTGACCGAGAAGGCCCAGGCGCCGCTCTCCGACGCCCTCGCCCTCATGGTGCGCGAGCGCCTCACCGGCATGGCGCCGCCGCCCTCGGCGACCAACCTCGTGTCGATGTGGCGCGACTGGATCGAGCTGAAGGCCGGCGCCCGCCTCGACACGCTCGAAACCTCGATCGGCGACCAGCGCGCCTTCTCCCATCTCGTCCGCGATCTCATCGCCGACCTCGACATGGCCGACGAACTCGGCGAGGACCCCGACGAGCAGGATCAGGACCAGGGCGGCGACGAAGAGCAGGGCCAGGACGAGGAGACCGCCGGCGAACCCGAGGGCGAGGAGGGCTCGGAACAGGCCGAGAGCTCAGCCTCCGACAGCTCCGGCGAGGAGCCGCACGAAGGCGAGGTCGAGGCCCACGACGGCTATTCCGACGAACTCTCCGACGACGAGGTCACCGAGACCGAGACGACGGCCGAAGCGAGCCGCCCCGAGCAGCCCTTCTCCAACCGCCCGCCGGTCGACGACTACAAGGTCTTCACCACCCGGTTCGACGAGGTGATCCACGCCGAAGATCTCTGTGACATCCCCGAGCTCGAGCGCCTGCGCGCCTATCTCGACAAGCAGCTGGCACCGCTCCAGGGCGCGGTGGCGCGCCTCGCCAACCGCTTGCAGCGCAAACTGATGGCGCAGCAGAACCGCTCCTGGATGTTCGACCTGGAAGAGGGCGTGCTCGACACGGCGCGGCTCACCCGCGTCGTCATCGACCCGATGTCGCCCCTATCGTTCAAGCGCGAACGCGACACCGACTTCCGCGACACCATCGTCACCCTGCTGATCGACAATTCCGGTTCGATGCGCGGCCGGCCGATCACCGTGGCGGCGACCTGCGTCGACATCCTCGCCCGCACCCTCGAGCGCTGCGGCGTCAAAGTCGAGATCCTCGGCTTCACCACCCGCGCCTGGAAGGGCGGCCAATCGCGCGAGGCCTGGATGCAGGCCGGCAAGCCGGTCACTCCCGGCCGCCTCAACGACCTGCGCCACATCGTCTACAAGGCGGCCGACGCCCCGTGGCGGCGCTCGCGCCGCAACCTCGGCCTGATGATGCGCGAGGGGCTTCTGAAGGAGAACATCGACGGCGAGGCGCTGACCTGGGCCCACGAGCGCCTGCTCGGCCGCCCGGAGAGCCGGCGCATCCTGATGATGATCTCCGACGGCGCGCCCGTCGACGACTCGACCCTGTCGGTCAACCCCGGCAACTACCTCGAGCGCCACCTGCGTCGGGTGATCGAGGAGATCGAGACCCGTTCGCCGGTCGAACTCATCGCCATCGGCATCGGCCACGACGTCACCCGCTACTACAAACGCGCCGTGACCATCGTCGATGCCGAGGAACTGGCCGGCGCCATGACCGATCAGCTCGCCTCGCTCTTCGACGAACGCGGCGCCGAAGATCTCCGTGGAGCCCGGCGCGGCCCGCGTCGCCGGGCGAGCGCATGAGCGAGCCGCGCGGCCCGATCGGCCGCGCCCTTCACCTCTTCGCCGCACTTCTCGTCGTCCTGCCGCTCACCGCCGACGCCTTCGCCGGCTCGACCCCGGGCGCCGGCGGAACCGCGACCGTTTCCGCCCGCCCGATCGTCGCCTTCCACCCCTCCGAACCGAGTCGTCGGCGCTTCGGCGACCTCGAGTTCCTCGGCGGGTTGGCGCTCACCAGCCGCACCCCCGACTTCCAATCGCTCTCCGCCCTCCTGAGCCGCGACTCGGGCCGCGAGCTGATCTCGGTCAGCGACGAGGGCATGTGGATCGGCTTCCGCCTGAAGACCGACGACGCCGGCCGGCCACTCTCCGTCGAGAACGTGCGCATCGCCCCGCTCCTCGACGACGAGGGCAGACCGTTCCGCACCAAGTGGGAGCGCGACGCCGAGAGCCTGGCCTTCCGCCGCACCGCGACCGGATCGGAACTCCTGGTCGGCTACGAGGGCCGTCATCGCGTCGCCTCCTACGCCCTCACCGGCGACGATCCGACCAGCGCTTTCGACGCACCCGGCCGCCCGGCGGCCGGCATTCCCCGCGAGATCCGGAACTTGCGCGGCAATCGCGGGCTCGAGGGGCTGGCCGTCGCGCCGCCGAAGACGCCGCTCGCCGGCAGCCTGCTGCTCGTCGCCGAGGAACCCCGCCCCGGCGAGGCGGACCAGCCGGTGTGGATCGTCGGCGGCCCACGCCCGGGCCTCTTCCACCTCGCTCGCCGCGACCATTTCGCCAACACCGATGCCGCCTTCCTGCCCGACGGCGACCTCCTCGTCCTCCAGCGCCGCTTCGGCCTGAGGATCGGCCTCGGCATGCGTCTGGTGCGCGTTCCCGCCGCCGAGATCCGCCCCGGCCGCACCATCGTGCCGAAGATCCTGCTCGAGGCCGACTGGAGCTGGGAGATCGACAACATGGAGGGTCTCGCCGTCGACACCGCACCCGACGGATCGACCATCCTGACCCTCGTCTCCGACGACAACGGCAACTGGTTCCAGCGTACCGTCCTGCTGCGTTTCCGCCTGCTCGGCGCCGGCGATCCGGCCACGCCCTGAGCCCGCTTTCGACTTCGAATTCGACGGCGGCTCAACTCTTCGTTAAGCTTGACGGATCATGAAGGAAGGGACGGGCCGCGCATGCTCCCGACCAGGGAAAGCGGCCCGATGTCTGTCGTGGAGTGGAGACGCGCGTATGACGGCGAAACGCAGGACCTTCCGCCGCGGTGTGGTGATGGCCGGTCTCGGCGCCCTGGCCGCCGCGGCGCTTCCGGGAACCGCCGGCGCCGGCGAGGCGACCGTTCAGGCGAGATATTCCGCGACCCTGGCGGGCTTCCCGGTCGGCAGCGGCAGCCTCGATTTCGCCATCGACGACGGCGGCTCCTATCGCGCCTCCGTCGACGCCCGCATCAGCGGCCTCGCCACGGTGGTCGCCAATCGCACCGCCTCGGCCTCCGCCAGCGGCCGCGCCCAGGGCGACGGCATCGCCTCGCGCGGCTACAGCCTCGCCATCGACGGCGGCTCCTGGCCCAATCACGTCGACATGGGCTTCTCCGGCGGCACCGTCACCCAGGTCTCGGCCACCGAACTGCGCTTCCCCGGTTGGGATCGCCGCGTGCCGCTGAAGCCGGAACACAAGCGCGGCGTCATCGACCCGCTCGCCGCCTTCGTCATCGCCGTGCCCCCGGGCAAGGACGCGATGAACCCGTCCAACTGCAACCACACCGCCCGCGTCTTCGACGGCCGCGTCCGCTACGACCTGCGCATGGTCTACGGCTCGCGCATGGAGGTGCAGGGTCGCGAAGGTTATTCCGGCCCGGCGCTGGTCTGCGCGGTGAACTACCGCCCGATCGCCGGCTATCGGCCGCTGTCGCCGCAGGAGGAGAAGTTCGAGCGCAATCTCGAATTCTCGATCTGGTTCGTGCCGGCCGGCGGGTCGAATGTGATGATCCCCTACAAGGTCGTCGTCGGCACGCCCGTCGGCCTGCTCCAGGTCTACGCCCACCAGTTCGACGTCAAGGGCCTGCGCACCGCCGAAGCGCCGACCGAACCGGCCACCACCGGCTCGGTTCGCAAGAAGCGTCGCGCCGCCCTGCGCGCCGAAGCCGGCGCCGATCGGACCCAGTGAAGATTGCGGGGCAGCCCCTCCGGGTTGCTCGTCCGCTCCCGAAAGCGAAAAGAGCCGCGGATCGCTCCGCGGCTCTTCTCGCTTTCGGCGGGGTCGGTTCTCGTGTGTCTCGCGGGAGCCGTCCCGCGAATTTCTCATACCGCGCTCACGAATTTTCGACTCGATCGGCGTGGGCCCACCGAAGGCCCTCGCATCCGGTCCTCTCCCCCCTTGTGGGGGAGAGACGGAGAGAGCGGTCACTCCGGAAGACTCCGCAAGTGCAAGAGTTCGAGGACAGGTCGTATACCCCTCTCCCTCTCCCTCTCCCTCTCCCTCCCCCACGAGGGGAGAGGGGACGTCGGAGCACCGACCTTCGAAACCGAACCGCCCGGAAAACGGTCAGAACTTCGCAAGACTGGTATCATGAGACCTGTGCGCGGTTGGACCATCATGTTGATTTGATGCGTTTA